>JAIWNN010000084.1 GCA_020216805.1 Desulfarculus sp.
GGCGGGGCGGGCGCGGGCCGAGCCTGGGGTTGCCGAACGTTGGCCGCCGCCTCGCGGGCCATGGCCGCCGCCTCGCGGGCCTGGCGCTGATGGGTCAGAACCTCGCCGATGCGCGCGGCCCGGGCCGGCTCCAGGGCGGCCATGACCTTGCCGGCGATGCGCGGCTGCATGCGGCTGAAGATGTCCACCGCCATTTGGTCGTCGAGCTTGGCCACCACCGCCCCGGCGGCGTCCGGACGCATATTGGCCAAAAGCTTGACCATCTGCTGAATGCGCTCTTCGCGTTTGTCCTGCTCGGCCTTGATCAGCTCCTCCAGGGCGGCCTGGACCTTCTTTAGCTCGTCGATGCGGGCCATGGCGTCGGCCTTGAGCTTCTCGATCTGCTCGCGCTCCTTGGCCAGGGCCGCCTCGCGCGCGGCCAGATCGGCCCGTTTCTGCTCGATGAGCTGGATCAGGCGGGGGTCGAACTGGACCGGAGCGCCGGGCTCGGCCGGGGCCGGCTCGGCGGCGGTTTCGGCCGGGGGGGCCTCGGCCGGCTTGTCCGGCGGGGCCTCCTGGGCCTGGGCCAGGGCCGGTCCGGTCTGGGCCCCGGGATCGGGGGCCAGGCCCAGCCACAGGGCCCAGGCCAGGGCCAGGACCAGGGCTCCGGCCTTGGCGACAAGACCGGCCCCCAAGGCGGATTCCGGGCGCAGCCAGCGAGGTCGATCCGATTTGGCCCGGCTCATAGGGCTTGCCTCCGCGCGAACCTGCCCACCGCCACCTCGTCCAGGAGCTTCTGCTCCAGGGCCAGTTGCTCGCGCTCCCACCGGGCGCGGTGACGGTCCTTGAGGGTCTCGAGCACCTTGCGCGCCCGGGTGGCCTCCATCAGCTTGGTCCGCGCCTGCTCGGTCGCCAGGCGCAGCACCGGCAGGCGCGCCTGCTCGCGCATGGCCTGGAGGCGGATCACGGTGACGTACTCATTGGCCAGGATGTAGTCCTGGGCCCGGATGCCCCGGGACTCCTTCTCGGCCAGATCCTGGCGGGCGCGATTGAGTTCCTCGTGCATCCAGGCGATTTGGCGCTCGCAGTCCTGCTGGGCCTTGAGGCGCTTGGCCAGCTCGTTCAAGGCCAGATCCTCCAGGTGGCGGCGGTGGTCCAGCACCGGGTCCAGACGGAAGACGAAGCCCACCCTAGCGCTCCTTCATCAGGGCCAGGAGCTGCTCGCGACTGGCCTGAAGGCTCACGCCTTCGTCCTGTCCCTGGCGCAGAAAGGCGTTGATGCTGTCCATCAGCTTCAGGGCGCGGTCGATCCTGGGGTTGGTGCCCTCGGCGTAGGCCCCGATGTTGATCAGGTCCTCGGCCCGGCGGTAGGCGGCCAGCAGCTCGGCCAGCCCCCGGCCGGCGGCGAGCACCTCGCCGGGGTTGAGCTCGCCGACCAAGCGGCTGACCGAACCCAGGACCTCGATCGCCGGGTAGTGACCCTGGTCGGCCAGGCGGCGGGTGAGCACCACGTGGCCGTCCAGGATCGAGCGCATGGCGTCGGCCACCGGCTCGGTCACGTCGTCGCCCTCCACCAGGACGGTGTAGATGCCGGTGATGGAGCCGGAGTGCTCGGTGGTGCCGGCCCGCTCCAAGAGGCGGGGCAGTTGGGCGAAGACGCTGGGGGTGTAGCCTTTGGTGGTGGGCGGCTCGCCGATGGAAAGCCCCACCTCGCGCGCGGCCAGGGCGAAACGGGTCACCGAGTCCATCATCAGCACCACGTCCGCCCCCTGGTCGCGGAAGAACTCGGCGATGGTGGTGGCCAGATAGGCGGCTCGGATGCGCACCAGGGCCGGCTGGTCGCTGGTGGCCACCACCACCACCGAGCGCTTGAGCCCTTCCGGACCCAAGTCGCGCTCGATGAAGTCGCGCACCTCGCGGCCGCGCTCGCCGATGAGTCCCACCACGCTGACGTCGGCCGCGGTGTGGCGGGCGACCATGCCCATCAGGGTGCTCTTGCCCACCCCGGAGCCGGAAAAGATGCCCACGCGCTGGCCCTTGCCCAGGGTGAGCATGGCGTTGATCACCCGCACCCCGACGTCCACCGGCTCGGTGATGCGCCGGCGGCTCATGGGCGGAGGCGGATCGTTATAAAGGGGATAGAGGGCGCGGTGGTCGGGCTCGGGGCGGCCGTCGATGGCTCGACCCAGGCCGTCCACCACCCGACCCAACAGGGCCGGCCCCACCCGCACCAGGCCCTCGCCGCCGGCGCTCTCCACCAGGCAGCCGGGCCGCAGCCCCCGGGTCTCGGCGTAGGGCATCAGGAGCATCCGCCCGGCGCGGAAGCCCACCACCTCGCCCAAGGCCGGCGCGGCATCCTCGAGATGCAACCGCACCGCTGCGCCCACCGGCAGGGCCAGGCCCTCGGCCTCGGCCACCAGGCCCACCACCTGGGTCACGCGTCCCAACTGGCGCAGGGTGTCCACCTGCTCCAGCGCGGCGTGGTAGGCGGCCAAGCGGCTCACTACCATTCCTCCAGGGCGGGGCGGTCGACCTCGAGGTCGGGCAACTCATCGAGATCGCTTGACGATGAAGACGGAACGGGCGTCTCGGAAAGCGGGTCGACGACGGGCGGGGCGCTCAGGGCCTGCTCCAGAAGCTCATCCATCGCCAGGCCGCCGGCGCGGTGGAAGGCCTCGGTCAGGCAGGTCAGGACTTGTTGGCGGCGGGTGGCCAGGCTGGCGTCCACCTGGGCGTTGGCCGAATCCACCAGGCAGCCGCCCGGGGCCACCTCGGGGTCGGCCTTGACCTCCAGTTGCTTGAGCTCGCCGAACTCCTTCAACAACTCGGGGCGCTGCTCCTGGACCTGTTTCAGGTCTTCGGGGTTGACCCGCACCGTCAGGCGCTCGGCCTGGTTGAGCCGGGCGATGGCCTCGCGCACCACGCGGCGCACCAGGCCGGGATCGGCCGCGGTGGCGCTCATCAGCACCCGGTCGCAAGCGGCCTGGACCAGCCCCACGATCTCCTCCTCCATCACCGCCAGAATGCCGGCCCGCACCGAGTCCAGGATCTTCACGATCCGACCCAGGTTGTCCACCGCGGCCTCGATCCGGGCCCGGGCGGCGGCGCGGCCTTCCTCCTCGCCGGCGGCGTAGCCCTCCTGATAGCCCTGCTCCCGGGCTTTTTCCAATAGCGCCTGGGCCTGGGCCTGGGCCTGCTCCAACAGCTCTCGGGCCTGCTCCTGGGCCGCCTCCAAGGGGTTGGCGATCTCCTTGGCCGCGAACAGCGGCACGAAGCCGGTGCGGGCCACTTCGGCCGCGCTGGGCTGGGAGGCCGGGGCCGGACCGCCCAGGTCTGGCAAGGTGAAGGGCGCCGGGGGGCGGTGGTTGGCGACCGGGCTAGACAAGCGCGTCCTCTCCGCCCTTGCCGCCGATGACGATCTTGCCTTCCTTCTCCAGACGGCGGGCCACTTGGATGATCTTCTGCTGGGCCGCCTCCACCTCGCTCAGGCGCACCGGCCCCATGACCTCCAGGTCCTCCTGGATCATGGCCGCCGCGCGTTCGGAGACGTTGCCCAGGATCTTGGCCTTGAGCTGTTCGGTGCTGGTCTTCAAGGCCAGGGTCAGGTCCTCGTTGCGCACCTCCTTGAGCAGGGTTCGGATGCCGCGGTCGTCGATGCTCACCAGGTCCTCGAAGACGAACATCAGTTGGCGGATCTGCTCGGCCAGGTCGGGGTCGTCCTCCTCCAGACGGCTGAAGATGTGCTCCTCGGTGGCCTTGTCGCAGTTGTTGAGCAGTTCGGCCACCGCCTCCACCCCGCCCAACTGCTTGGCCTCCAGACCCTCGGTGGACAGGATCTCGCGCTGGAGCACGGTGTCGATCTCCTCCACGATGCCCGGCGGGATCACGTCCAGGCTGGACAGGCGGGTGACCACCTCGTACTGGAGATTCTCGGGGAACTCGCGGATCACCTCGGCGGCCTTGTTCTTGGGCAGGTGGGCCAGGATCACGGCGATGGTCTGGGGGTGCTCGGAGCGGATGAAGCCGGCCAGGGTCTTGGAGTCGACGTATTTGATGCGCTCGAAGGGCACCGGCTCCTTGGCCCGGTCCAGCTCGGCCAAAAGGGCCCGCGCGCCCTCCTCGCCCAGGGCCAGTTGCAGGGCCCGCCGGGCGGTGGCGTCGCCGCCGACCATGGGGCCGATCTCGCTTTTGAGCTTTTCCAGGAACTCCTTGAGCAGGGAGTCGACGATCTCGGGGTTGACCTGGTCCATGTTGCTCATGGCCACGCCCACCCGGCGGATGTCGTCCTGGTCCATGCGCTTGAACATGTCGGCGGTGAACTGCTCGCCCAGGGCCATCATCACCACCGCGGCCCGTTGCGCCCCGCTGAATCTGTCGCTGGCTCCGGCCATGGTCGCGCTCCCGCTTTGGTTTGCCTAGAGTCGTGTCCCGGTTGTGGACCCGCGATCCAAATCTTTCGCCATTGCGAGCAAAGCGAGGCAATCTCCCGGAGTTTCACAACAAGAGATCGCTTCGTCGCTGGTGCTCCTGGCGATGACATTAGCAAGTGAATACCAGGATCACCAAGCTTTGTCCGCTGGGCATCAAGCCTGGCGGATCCAGGCCCGCAGCACCGCGGTGGTGCGGTCCGGGTCCTGCATGGCCAGGGCCATGATCTGCTCGCGCAGGCTGGGCTTCCTGGGGCCGCCCTCCTCCAGGAGCCCCGCCTCCTCCATCCCCAGGCCTTCGGCCATGCCTGGCAACTCCTCGCCCGGCCCCACCCGACGTCCCATGGGCCCGGCCGGAGCGGTGGTCACGGTGACCACCTCGCGGGCGCGGGAGGCCAGATAGTGGCGGATCAGGGGGCGCAGCACCAGGAGGATGAAGGCCAGGCCCAGCACCAGGTTCAACATCGGTCGGGCGTACTCGCGCAGATAGTCCTGCCAGTCACGGCCGGCGGCCACCCCCAGGTCCCCGGCGGTGGCGAAGGGCACGTTGGCCAGGGTGACCTCGTCGCCCCGGCTTTCATTGTAACCCACCGCCCGGCGCACGATCTCGGTGAGTTGGCGCATCTCCTCGGCGGTGCGCGGAGTGAAGGTGCGGGTGATCTGGCCGCCCTCGCCCTTTTCTTCTTTATACGGTCCATCCACCACCACCGCCACCGTCAGACGCTTCAATCCGCCGATGGCCTTGCTGATCTGGCGCTGGGTGCGGCTGATCTCGTAGTTGGTGGTCTCGCCCTCGCGGCTGGAGACGCTTTGCTCCTTGCCCTCGCTGGGGGTGGCGTTCTGTTGGGCCAGGTTGAAGCGTTGGTCGGGGCTGCCGATGGGGGACTGGCCCTGGGCCCGGCTGCTGTCGCTGTTGCGGCTCTCCGAGCGCACCGCCACTTGGTCGGGGTTGAACAGATCCTCGGTGGTCTGGGTGCGGGTGAAGTCGATGTCGCTGGCCACCCGCACCACCGCCCGCCCCGGCCCCAGGACCTGCTCCAGCATGGTCTCGACCTTGGAGCGCAGCTGCTTCTCGAAGTTGCGCTGATAGTCGAGCTGGCTGGCGGTCAGGCCGGCGGCGAAGCCGGGGGTGTCGGCCTGCTTTTTGTAAAGCAGGTTGCCCCGGGTGTCCACCACCGTCACTCTTTCGTCGGTCAAATCCGGCACCGCCGAGGCCACCAGGTTCACCACTCCGGCCAGTTGGTTGGCGCTCAGGGTCCGGCCGGAGTTCAGGTCCACCACCACCGCGGCCGAGGGCTTCTTCTCCTCCTCCACGAACAGGGAGTCGCGGGGCATGACGATGTGGACCCGAGCCTCGCGCACCTCGGCGAAGCTGGCGATGGTGCGGGCCAGCTCGCCCTCCAGGGCGCGCTGGTAGTTGATCTTCTGCACGAACTCGGTGGTGCCCATGTCCACCTTGTTGAACACCTCGAACCCCACTCCCTGGCCCCGGGGCAGGCCCTCGGCGGCCAAGGCCAGGCGGGCCTCGTGGATCTGCTCCTCGGGCACCGAGATGGTGCCGCCGTCGCCGGAGAGGCTGTAGGGCACCTTGATGTCCTTAAGCTTGGCCACCACCTGGGCCGCGTCGCGCTGGCCCAGGCCGGAGAAGAGCACTTTGTATTGAGGCTGGTTGATCCACAGCAACAGGGAGACGAACAATCCCATCAGCAAGGCGCCGCCGCCCAACACGGCCAGCTTGCGGCCCATGGGCATCTCGCCCACCGCCTCGCGGATGAACTCCATTCCCTTACCCTTGGCTTGCTCGTCGGCCATGGCTCATTCCCCGTCGGGCCCCTCATCGGCCGGCGGCGCCGGCGCGGCCAGGGGCTTTAGAACTGCATGCGGATGACTTCGTGATAGGCGTTCACCAGCTTGGTGCGCACGGCCAGGAGCATCTTGAAGGCCACGTCGGCCTGCTCCACCTGGATCATGGTCTCGTGCAGGGCCTTGCTGCGGCCGGTGGCCAGGTCGTTGATGGACTTGTCGGCCGCCTTCTGCTGGGTCTCCACCGCCTGCACCGACTCCTTCAGGGTGTCGGCGAAGCTCTTGGGCGCGTTGGCCTTCTGCTGGGCCGACTGGCCGAAATCCAAGGGCGGCGTCAGGGATCCGCCGATGCGCAGGTCAGCCATCACTCACCCCCTAGCGTCCGATTTCCAGGGCCTTCAGGGCCATGTTCTTGGTGGCGTTGACTGCCGTGACCGAGGCCTCGTAGGAGCGGCTGGCGTTGATCAGGTCCACCATCTCGGTGACCACCTCCACGTTGGGCAGCTCCACGTAGCCGTCCTGGTCCGCGTGGGGATGGGTGGGATCGTACACCCGCTTCAACGGGCTGGGATCCTTGTCGATTTTCTCGAGGTACACCCCCTTGCGGGGGTCGTTGCCCGGGCCGTAGCTGATGGTGTTCTCGTCCATGGCCCGATCCATGTAGTTGCTGAAGGGCCGGGCCTGGAAAATGGTGATGCGGCGGCGGTAGGGGCCACCTTCGGCGGTGCGGGTGGTGTTGGCGTTGGCCAGGTTCTGGCTGATGATGTTGATCCGGGTGCGCTGGGCGCTGAGCGCGCTGGCGCTGATCTCCATCGAGCTCATGAAGTCCATGCTCGGCCTCCCTTACTTGCCGGCCCCGCCCTCGCTGATGGCGTTCTTGAGTCCGGAATATTTCTTGGTCAAAAGCTGGACCATGGCGTTGAACATGATGTTGTTCTCCGCCAGGCGGCTCATCTCGATATCCAGTTGCACCGGACCGGTGTCCATGTAGACCGGTCGGGCCTGGTCGAAGGGGCGCTCCGGCTCCAGGGGCAGGTGGTTGGGGTGGGTGCGGGCCATGGGCTCGGGCAACACCCCGCCCTCCAGGGCGGCTCGAAGTTGACGCTCGAACTCCAGATTGGTGCCGCGATAGCCGGGGGTGTCCACGTTGGCCAGGTTGCGGCTGATCAGCCGCTGGGAGGTGTTGCGCCGGTCCAGGTTGGCCTGGATCAGGTTGCTGGTCTGGTCGATCAGTTTCATGGGACCCATGGTTGCCTCCCGCGCGGGCGACTCCGCGCCGCCGCCCCAAGGAATAGCAACCATCGTGCCAGATCGCGGACCAAGCCGCCGTCCCGGGGCTTGGAAGCAAAAGTTAGTCATCTAGGCTGGTTAGATCAGACCAATCGCGCCAGCGCCTCCGGTCCGGAGGCCGGACTTCCGACGCCCGCCAAGGTATTGACGGCCCGGGGTGGGCAACAAGTGCCGCCAGAGGCTCCGGGCCCAGGCGGCAGGTTTGGCCCCCCGGCGCGGCCCAGGCGCGCCAGACCAAAAGCGACGGGGCCGCCCCGACCGGAGTGGCCCCGCCAAAATCCCAAGGGAGTCGCTTAGTTGACGATACCCTTCAGGCGCACGTAATAGACCTTGCCCTGGGCCTGGATGCCGATTTTCTCCTCGAAGGGCCCCATGGGCAGGTTTTCCGGCCGGGGGCTGAGGATCAACAGCAGCTTGTTGTCCGGCTCCATCCAGCGCTCCTCGACCTTGAACTTGTTGGCGTCGAACAACAGCTTCTCCACCGCCAGTTTGTCGGCGCAGGCCTTGAGCACCTGGATGGTGCGCTGCACCTCGCCCTGCATGCCCCTGGACACCCCCCCGAAGTAGACCTCCTGGGGCGAGACCGTGAAGGGGCCCTTGATGTCGGCCACCACGTAGAGGCTGATCTTGGAGGAACCCGGCACCACCAGGTAGAGGGGGCCGGCGAACTCCATGGGCTCCTTGGCCTTGGCGCTGACGGTCAGGGTGTAGTGGCGGCCGTCGCCAGCCCGGGAGAGCACCGCGTCCAGGTACTCGCTCATGGGGTTCTCCACCCCGGCGATGATGAGCGGCCGACCCTCCGGGTCGCTCAGCCCGGTGGAGACGCTGGGGTTCTGCCCCAGACAACCCACCAGATCCAGGCGGCGGCCCTTCTCGACCTTGACCCGGCTCTGGGTCTCGCCGATCATGATCAGGGTCACGAAGGGGTTGGCCGGGTCGTTGGAGTTGACCACCGCCGTCTTGCGGAAGGCCCCGGTGATGCCGCTGGTGTCCAGGGTCAGGTTGATGACGCCCTTGGCGCCGGGTTTGACCACCTTGTCGAACTCGGCCACCTGGCAGCCGCAGGAGGGCGTCACGCTCTCCACCAGCAGGTTCATGGTCCCCTGGTTGGTGAAGTGGAACTGGGCGGTGAGGGCCTGCCCCTCCTTGGCGTTGGGATAGACGATTTCGGTCTGCTCGAAGACGATTTTGGGGCCTTTGCTGGGAGCCGGGGCGGCCAGGGCCGGCAGGCCCCAGGCCATGACGACGAACCCTACCAGCAACCACGCGAGGCGACCGGGCCTGGACATGCGCACCTCCGATGAGGCATGTTTGACGATCCGGGGTTATATTAGTCCCGATCCGGGAGCTTACCACTTCCCCGGAACAAGGCAAGAAGCGACGCGCGTCACCCCCCCGGCGATCGCGCGGGACAGGCGGGACCATGCCGGCAACGAAGTTCAAATATACGCGAATTTTCCTCTGGCGACACCCGGAGGTGCAGGGGGTGAGCGACGGCCGTTTCTGGGGCCACACCGACGTAGGGCTGACCCGGCTGGGCAAGCAGCAGCTCAAGACCGTGGCCAAGCGCATGAGTCGCGAGAAGCTCACCGCCATTTACTCCAGCGACCTGCTCCGCGCCCGCTTGGTGGCCGAGGCGGTGGGGCGCGGGCAGTCGCCCCGGCGCAAGGTGGAGACTCTGCCCGCCCTGCGCGAGTTGAACCTGGGCATCTGGGAGGGCCTAACCTACCGCGAGATCGCCGAGCGCTACCCCCTGGAGTTGCAGGCCCGCCAGAACGACCTGCCCGGCTTTCGCATCCTGCAGGGCGAGTCCCTGAACGACGTGGCCGAGCGGGTGATGCCGGCCTTTCTGGAGATCGTGGCCGCCAACCAGGGCGGGAAGGTCTGCGTGGTGGCCCACGCCGGGGTCAACCGGATCATCCTCGCTCGGCTCCTGGGCGCGCCCCTGGATCGCATCTTCCGCCTGGAGCAGCAGTACGCCTGCTTGAACCTGATCGACGTCTACGAGGACGGCACCCCGGTCATCAAACGCATCAACCAGATTGTCGTCGATGAAGAATAACCGACCCATCCCGGCGCGGCCCACCGGCCCCCAGGGCGAAAGAGCATGAGCCCCCAACCACCACACGACCCCTGGCGGATCCTGCACACCGAATGGTCCAACGGCTGGGGCGGCCAGGAGATTCGCATCCTGGAGGAATGCCTGGGCATGGCCGGCCGCGGCCATCTGGTGGAGCTGGCCGGCTGCCCGGAGGGTGAACTGCGCCGGCGGGCCCAGGCCGCCGGGCTCGTCTTCCATCCCCTGGCCATGCGCGGCCCCTGGGACCTGGCCGCCCTGGGCCGGCTGGCGGGCCTCATCCGCCGCCGGGGCTACCACGTGGTCCACACCCACTCCTCGGTGGACGCCTGGCTGGGGGGCTTCGCCTGCCGCCTGACCGGCGCGGCCAACGTCCGCACCCGCCACCTCTCGGTGCCGGTGAGCAACAATCCCCTGAACGTGG
>JAIWNN010000085.1 GCA_020216805.1 Desulfarculus sp.
TCTACCGCCTGCCCCGCCTGGTGGTCACCACCGGCCAGGGCATCCGCCGCCACCTGGTGGAGGACTACGGCCTGCCGGCCGGGCGGGTGGTCTCCATCCCCACCGGGGTGGACGTGGAGCGCTTCGCCCCCGCCGCCCCCGACCCGGCCCTTTACACCGAGCTGGGGATCGAGCCCGGGGCGGAGGTGGTGGCCATGGTGGCGGTGCTGCGCTCCTGGAAGCGCCACGACCTCTTCTGCCGGATGGCCCGCCGCATCCTGGAGCGCCGCCCGGCCGCTCGCTTTCTGATCGTGGGCCACGGTCCGGGCTGGGAGCGGGTCAACCGTTACCTGGACGAGATGGACCTGCGCCCGGCGGTGATCATGACCGGCCACCGCGAGGACATCGAGCGCCTGTTGCCCCTGTGCACCATCTGCCTGCTGACCAGCGACAAGGCCGAGGGCGTCAGCCAGGCCCTGTTGCAGCAGATGGCCATGGAGCGCCCGGTCATCGCCGCCGCCGCCGGCGACTCGCCCGAGATCGTGCGCCACGAGCAAACCGGCCTCCTGGTGCCCCCCGGTGAACTCGACCCCCTGGTGGACGCCGTGGAGCGCCTGTTGGACGACCCCGAGCTGCGCCAACGCCTGGGCCGGGCCGGCCGCCAGATGGTCATCAACGAGTATTCCCGAAAGGTTATGCTCGACGCCACCGAGGCCGCCTACGCCCGAGCCCTGGGGTTGGCCGCATGATCGGCTGGCTCGCCGCCGCCGCCGCGCTCGCCGGCCTGGGCCTCAGCGCCCGCTACCACTGGTGGCGGCCCCGCCAGCCCGGCATCCCGGTGCTGATGTACCACCAGATCACCGCCGAGCTGGCCGGCACCCCCTTGCCCAAGCTGCGGGTCACCCCGGCCCGCTTCGCCGCCCAGCTCGACGCCCTGGCCCGGCGGGGCTATCGCACCCTGACCCTGTCCCAGGCCGCCGCCGCCATCGCCGCCGGCCATGACCACCCGACCGTGGTCCTGACCTTCGACGACGGCTTCCTGGACTTTTACACCCAGGCCTGGCCGCTCTTGCGCGCCCGGGGCATGACCGCCACCGTGTTCCTGGTCACTGGCCTGATTGGTCAGGAAAACCGATGGGATCTAGATAAGGGTCTGCCCCGCGAGCCCCTGATGGACGCCGCCCAGATCCGCGAGCTGGCCGCCGCCGGGGTCGAGTTCGGCGGCCACACCCACTCCCACGCCGACCTCACCCGCCTGGACGACGCCGCCCTGGCCGCCGAACTGACCCAGTGCCAAGCCACCCTCGCCGACCTGCTGGGCGCGCCCTCGCCCAGCTTCAGCTACCCCTTCGGCTTGCACGATCACCGCGTGGCCCGGGCCGCCGCCGCCGCCGGCTTCTCCCTGGCCTGCACCACCCGCCCCGGACTCCTCGCCCCCCAAACCGACCCCCTGGCCATCCCCCGCATCATGATCAAACGCTCCGACGACCCCCTGGACTTCGCCCTCAAACTCACCCGCGCCCGGAGCAGATGGTAGGGGAGAGGGAAGAGGGGAAAGGAAGAGAGCGCGGGGGGAACCTTTTTGGTGCCCAAAAAGGTTCCCCCCGCACCCCCCTCCAAAAAGGCTGTGCTCAAGGCGCCGCGCGCCTTGGGCTGGGGGGTATTCACGGAGGGCGGGGCGGACGCGGGGCTGTGATGGCAACCCACCGAATTGAAGTGCTTTTGGCACTGCGAGGAGCCGTAGGGCGGCGAGGTTGAAGCCGGGCGGGGATAAACCCCGCCCGGCCTTCGCCCCGACCACAGGCCGGCCTAGCTCATCTTTTCCTTCACCCGGGCCAGGGCCAGGAGCTTGTGCTCCTCGGCCTGCACAAAGAGGTTCTCGCGCGCGGCCTTGACCTTGGCCACGAAGGCCTGGTCCTTGATGCTGGGAATGTTGATGTCCACGCTGAGCATGCAGGCCCGGAGCGCGGCCTCGCCCACCATGGCCCCCACGCCCACGTCGCTGATGGCCATCTTGTTGCCGTACTTGCTCAGCTCGTCAGCCTCCTTGATGATCTCCAGGCAGCACTGGCAAATCTCCAGGGGCACCAGGGTCGCCTTCTGGGCCGCGTCCTCCAGGGCCGCCGCCCGGGCCTTCTTCTGCCCGTCGGTGTCCTTGGGCAGCTTGAAGCAGCCCATGTAGTGGTCAAACGCCGCGATGTCGGCGTTGGTCAGCTCCTTGAGCTTTTCGATAATGCCCATCAGGCGGTCCACCTGGGCCTGGGCCTGGGCGTGGAACTCCTCGTATTTCTTGTTGGCCACGGTCAGGTTGCCCACCATGGCCACCATGCTGGCCGCCAGCGTCGCCACCACCGCCGACACGTTGCCGCCGCCCGGGGTGTGGCTCTTGCTGGCCGCCACCGCGATGAAATCATTCAGGCTCATCCCGTAGATCTTGTCTTCCATGGGAGCGTCTCCTTGGGTTGGATGGGGAGGGTCTGCTGGTGGGGGGACCCTTTTGGGGGCCCCAAAGGGTTCCCCCCCACCCCCTCCTAAAAAGCCAGGGTTTGCGCGCCCGGCTGTCCCGTTTCTCAGCTCGGCCCGCGTTTTTTGAAGGGGGGTCCGGGGGGAAACTTTTGTCCACAAAAGTTTCCCCCCGTCTTAACTACTTACCCAGGCCTTGCAGGCCGATGGCCTTGAGGACGTTCTGCATGATGATGGTGGTGGTGAGGCTGCCGACGCCGCCGGGCACGGGGGTCATGGCCTTGGCCACTTCCTCCACGTCCGGGGCCACGTCGCCGCAGATGCCCTTGCCGTCGGGGGTGGCGTTGATGCCGGCGTCGATGACCACGGTGCCAGGGGCGATCATCTCTTTCTTGACCAGTCCGGCGAAGCCGGCGGCGGCCACCACGATCTCGCCATGCCTGCACTCGGCGGCCAGGTCCACGGTCTTGGTGTGGCAGACGGTGATGGTGGCGTCGCGCTTGATCAGGAGGCTGGCCAGGGGGCGGCCCACGGTGTCGCCGCGGCCGACCAGGGTGACCTTCTTGCCGCGCAGGTCGATTCCGGCGCGCTCCATCAGGGCGATGCAGGACAGCGGGGTGGCCGGCACCAGGGCCAGGTGCTCCTGGCCGCCCAAAAGATAGCCGCGGTTGACCGGATGCACGCCGTCCACGTCCTTCTTGGGCGAGATGGCCTCCATCACGACTTCCTTCTGGATGTGCTTGGGCAGGGGCAA
This sequence comes from Desulfarculus sp., assembly GCA_020216805.1. Taxonomy (GTDB): domain Bacteria; phylum Desulfobacterota; class Desulfarculia; order Desulfarculales; family Desulfarculaceae; genus JACRDC01. The sequence goes on from JAIWNN010000085.1 coordinate 3,197, forward strand.
CTCCACCAGGATGCCGTGGACGTTGGGGTCCATGTTCCAGCCCTGGATCTGGTTCAGCACCGTCTCCTGGCTGGTGTCGGCGGCCATGACCTTCAGCTCCACCGTGATGCCCAGGCCGGCGCCGACCTTTTCCTTGGACTGGGCGTAGACCACGCTGGCCTCGTCGTCGCCCACCAACAGCACCGCCAGCTTGGGTTGGATGCCCTTGGCCTTGAGCGCCTCCACGTCCTTGACCAACTCCTCGCGGATCACCTTGGCAATGGGCAGTCCCTTGATAAGCTCCGCCGCCATGCCCCTCTCCTTTCTTGTCGATTGGCAGTAAATGCAATGCCCCGCGGGCGCGGGTGTAAGCGTTCTCTGGGGTGTCTGGGACCCAAGCCCGGGTCGGGCCCGGCGCTTCACAAGACAGCACAAGGGGCGCGGACTGTCAACGCTTTTTTGCACAATGCTTCACGAGCGGCGAGGTGGGTGGTCTTGACAGATGGCCGCGGGTGGGCTAGTTAGGGCTGTAGTCCAAGGCGTTCGGCCCATGGCGCGATGTGACCGCTTGGACCCCCATGAATGGGGGCCGAGACGGCGCGCGAGCGGGGGAGGCGTGCTCCCGGTTGCTCGTGTGCGCCAGGTCGGACGCCTTATGTTTTTCCCCGCCGGGACCTGGGCCCGGGGCGCGCCACCCGCGCCGTCTGGCCCCAGGCCCCGCCAAGCTTAGGAGAGGATCATGGACCGCAAGCAAGTGACCATCCCCGACCTCTACCAGATGAAGAAAGAAGGCAGGAAGATCAGCGTGCTGACCGCCTACGACTACCCCGGAGCGGTGCTGGCCGAGGCGGCCGGGGTGGACGTGGTGCTGGTGGGCGACAGCCTGGGCAACGTGGTGATGGGCCTTAATGGCACGGTGCCGGTGACCATGGAGGAGATGATCCACCACATCAAAGCCGTGCGCCGGGGGCTCAAGAGCGCCTTTTTGATCGGCGACCTGCCCTTCCTGAGCTACCAGGTCAGCCGCGAGCAGGCGATCCTTAACTCCGGCCGTTTCCTGAAAGAAGCCGGCTGCGACATGGTCAAGCTGGAAGGCGGGGCGGAGATGGCCGAGACGGTCAAGGCCATCGTGGACGCCGGCATCCCGGTCTGCGCCCACATCGGGCTCACCCCCCAGAGCGTGAGCAAGCTGGGCGGCTACAAGGTGCAGGGCAAGGACCTGGCCACCGCCCAGAAGCTCATCGACGCGGCCAAGGCCCTGCAACAGGCCGGGGCGGATATGATCGTCTTCGAGTGCATCCCCAGCGCCCTGGCCCAGGCCATCACCCGGGCGGTGGAGATGGTGACCATCGGCATCGGGGCCGGGCCGGACTGCGACGGCCAGGTGCTGGTTTTCCATGACGTCCTGGGCCTGACCACCCGCAAGACCCCCAAGATGGCCAAGCAGTACATCAACCTGATGGACCTGGCCGGCGCGGCCCTGGCCCAGTACGTCTCCGAGGTGCGCGAGGGCGGGTTCCCGGGGCCGGAGCATGGCTTCGCCATGGACCCGGCGGTGGTGGCCCAGTTGAAGCTCTAGCCGGGAGTGAGGCCGATGGCCATGCGCATCACGGTGGTGGGTCCGGGGGCGATGGGGATCTTTTTCGGCGTCCGCCTGGCCCAGGCCGGGGCCCAGGTCAATTATCTGGATCATCGGCCGGAGCGGGCCGCCCACCTGGACCGAAATGGGGTGTTCCTAGAGACCTTGGAGGGCGAGGAGATCCACCTGCCCCTGAAGGCCAGCGCCGACCCGGCCCTGGCCCTGGCCGGGGCCGATCTGGCCCTGATCTGCGTCAAGGCCTACCAGACCGAGGGGGTGGCCCAGCTCCTGGCCCGGCACCTGCCGGTCGGGGCCCGGGCGCTGACCCTCCAGAACGGCGTGGGCAACGTGGAGGCCCTGGTGGCGGCCCTGGGCCCGGAGCGGGTGCTGGGCGGCACCACCAGCGAGGGCATCATCGGCCTGGGCCAGGGCCGGGCGCGCCACAGCGGCCGGGGCCTGACCAACCTGGGCCCGGCCCAGGGCGAGGTGGACGAATTCTGCCGCGAGTTGGCGGCGCTGTTCACCGCCGCCGGCTTCACCACCCAGGCCGTGGCCGGGGTCCAGAACCTGATCTGGACCAAGCTGGTGGTCAACGTGAGCATCAACGCCCTGACCGCCATCCTGGGGGTGACCAACGGCCGCATGCTGGAGATCGCCCCGGCGGTGGAGGTGATGGAGGCGGCGATGAACGAGGCCCTCATGGTGGGCCGGGCCCTGGGGGTGGAGTTCCTGCACCCGGACATGCCAGCGGCGGTCCGCGAGGTGGGCCGGCGCACGGCGGTCAACCGCTCCTCCATGCTCCAGGACCTCAGCCACCACCGCCGCACCGAGGTGGAGTTCATCAACGGCGCGGTGGTGCGGGCCGGGGCCGGGCTGGGTCTGGCCGCCCCGGTCAACCAGACCCTGACCCGCCTGGTGCTGGCCCTGGAACAAGCCGGCTAAAGGCCCCGGGCGGCGGTTGAATTAGACAAGTAAGTGTAATCAAAGGGCTAGGCCCTGGCGGCCCCTGGCGAAAGGCCGGGGGCCGCATTGACTTGCCGGCGGGGGCGTGCTAGCTTTGTCCCTCGACCCGAAACCGGGCCGGGGGAGCCCCTCGCGTGGGGCTCAGCTCCGGACAACACCCCGATATCAGGCCATTCCCGCCCCTGGGCGGGCGCGGCGGGCAGCCAAGGGGAGCAGCGGCCAAACATGCTGGATCTGATGCGCAAGCACGCGGGAAGCTGGATCATCAAGATCCTGCTCGGGGCCATCGCCGTGGCCTTCGCCCTTTCCTGGGGCGTGAGCTCCTACTATTCCCGGAAGGAAGTGGCCGTCACGGTCAACGGCGAGCCCATCACCCTGGCCCAGGTCCAGGAGGAGCATGGCCGCATGGTGGAGGAGAACCGCCGGCAGTTCGGGCCCCAGTACGATCGGCTGGCCACGATGCTGAACCTCAAGGAGCGGGCCCTGAACGCCCTGATCGACCGCGCCCTCTTGTTCCAGGCCGCCAAGCGGCTGGGCGTCACCGCCAGCGACGCCGAGGTGGCCGAGGTGGTGACCTCCTTCCCGGCCTTCCAGCGCGGCGGCCGCTTCGACAAGGAACAGTACCGCCGGGTGCTGACCGCCAATCGCCTCACCCCCGAGGCCTTCGAGGATGCCCAGCGCGGTCAGATCATCCTTTCCAAGCTCACCACCATGGTGGCCGGCGCGGCCCAGGTCTCGCCCCTGGAGCTGGAGCAGACCATGGACGAGACCCTGGGCAAGGTGCAGGGGGTCTACCTGGTCTTCGCCGAGGAGACTTACCGCAAGGGCGTGAACGCCGGGGCCGAGGAGATCGAGGCCTATTACCAGGAGCACAAGCGCCAGTATCTTGTGCCGGAGAAGATCCGCGTCTCCTACCTGGTCTTCCCCCTCTCCGCCTACCGCGACCAAGCCCAGGTGACCGACGACGACGTGGCCGAATACTACGAGAGCCAGCGCGGCCAGTACGTGGTGCCCGAGGCGGTCCACGCCCGCCACATCCTGATCGCCGTGGCCGAGAACGCCCCGGCCGCGCAACTGGCCCAGGCCCAGGCCCAGGCCGAGGCGATCTTGGCCGAGATCAAGGACAAGGGCGCGGACTTCGCGGCCCTGGCCAAGAAGGATTCCCAGGACCCGGGCAGCGCGGCCGCGGGCGGGGACCTTGGCTTCATTCAACGCGACATGACGGTGCCGGCCTTCGAGCAGGCCATCTTCTCCCTCCAGCCCGGGGAGGTGGGCCTGGTCCAGACCCCCTACGGCTTCCACGTGGTCAAGGTGGAAGAGCGGCGCGAGGGCCGGGTGATCCCCCTGGAGGAGGTCAAGGGCGAGCTGCGCGGCAAGCTGGAGGAGCAGCAGGCGCGCCAGCTATCGGAGGCGGCGGCCGAGCGGACCTGGGACATGGTCAACGCCGGGGCCAAGCTCCCGGAGGCGGCGGCCAAGGCCAAGTTGCAGGTCCAGCAATCGCCCCTGTTCGGCGCCGAGGAGACCATCCCCGGTCTGTCCGGGGTCAAGGGCCTGCACGAGGCATTCGAGGGCCTGATCCCCGGCCAGGCCGCGCCGGTCATTCCCTTCGAGGGTGGCAGCCTGGTGGCGGTGCTGGAGGAGCGAGTGCCCGAGCAGGCCCGCCCCCTGGGCGAGGTGGAAGCCGAGGTGCGCCAGAGCGTCCTGGGCCTGAAGGCCCGGCGTCTGGCCCAGGAGGCGGCCGAGAAGCTGATCGCCGAGCTCAAGTCCCAGCCCGACCCGGTCCAGGCCCTGGCCCAGCGGCCCGGCGCGGTCAGGACCGCCTGGTTGGGGATCGAGGACAGCGTGCCCGGCCTGACCCCCTCGGCCCCGCTCTTGGAGGCGCTGTTCAGCCGGCCCGACAACGCCCGCCTGGCGTTGAAGCCGGTGGAGGTCGGCGCCGATTACCTGGTGGCCGGGCTTCTGGGCCGCCAGGCCCCCAGCGCCGAGGAAAAGGACCGCCGCCGCCAGGAGGTGCGCCAGGCCATGGAGAACAACCTGCAGCGCCTCTTGCGCACCCGCTTCCTGGAGGATCTGCGGGCCCAGGCCAAGATCAAGGTCATGGCCAAGTTCTAGCGCGGCGGCCGGGGCCGGTCCCGCCCGCGATCACGGGAAGGCGAGCGTCTGGAGACCATCGGCCTCAAACCCATCGGTTGGGTCCGCTCGGAGCTGAAAGCCCGATCCCAGGCCCCCCACCAGGGGGCGGGCAGCGGGCTGCGGGCGGTGATCGAGCTGCGGCCGGAGCTGGCCCCCGGCCTGGAGGGGCTCACGCCCGGCCAGTTCCTGTGGGTGTTGTTCCATTTTCACCAATCCGGCGAACCGTTGCTCAAGGTCCATCCCCGGGGCGATCCCTCCCGGCCCCTGACCGGGGTCTTCGCCACCCGGGCCCCGGTGCGGCCCTGCGCCATCGGCCTGAGCCTGGTGCGCCTGGAGGCGCTGGACGGCAACCGCCTGACGGTGCGCGACCTGGAGGCGCTGGACGGCACCCCGGTCCTGGACCTGAAGCCCTACGTCTCCAGCCTGGACAAACCAGCGGCCGGAGCCTAGCCATGGACATCACCCAGCACGACGCGGTCACCCATTTCTGGTGCCCCCAGTTGGGCCAGACCCTGCACTTCGGCTATTGCCGCCAGGCCCGCGACGGCCTGCCCTGCCCCCGGGTGGTGGCCTGCTTCAGCCCCCATTTCGATGTCGAGGCCTTTTTGGCCCAGTGCTACACTGCAGAGGAGAGGGAGCGCTTCCTGGCCCCGGTCCCGGGACGCCTGGAGCGCCTGGGCCAAGCCCTGGCCGCCGCCGGCCGGGCCCAACCGGAGGACGAGGCATGACCCGGCTGACGGTGGTGGTGGACAACAACGCCAGCCGCGACGGCATCCTGGCCGAATGGGGCTTCGCCCTTTGGGTCGAGCACGACGGCCACGTCCTGTTGCTGGACACCGGCATGGGCCAGGCCCTGTTGCCCAACCTGGCCGCCCTGGGCCTGCCCGCCTCGCGGATCGAAGCCGTGATCTTGAGCCACGGCCACCACGACCACACCGGCGGCCTGGCGGAGTTGCTCCAGACCATCGGCGGCCGGCCGGTCTGGTGCCACCCCGGGGTCTTCGAGACCCACTACAAGCGGCAACCCGACGGCGGCCTGACCGACATCGGCCCGCCCCTGGCCTCCCGGGCGGCCTATGAAAAGCTGGGCGCGGACTTCCACCTGGTCACCGGGCCGGTGGAGCCCTGGCCCGGGGTCCACCTCATCGCCCCGGTGCCCCGGCTCACCGCCTTCGAGGGAGTCAACCCCAGCCTGGTCACCAACGTCGGCCCGGCCCTGGTGCCCGACCCCCTGCTGGACGATCTGCTGCTGGCGCTGGAGACCGGCGAGGGTCTGGTGGCCATCACCGGCTGCGCCCACGCCGGGGTGGTGAACATCCTCCTGGCGGTGCAGGACTTCCTGGGCGCGGCCCCGGCCTGGCTGGTGGGCGGTTTCCACCTGGATCTGGCGCCCGAGGGCCAGCGCCGGGCCACCCTGGAGCATCTGGGCCTGCTGCGCGAGATCCGGGTGGCGGCCGGCCACTGCACCGGCCCCATCTCCAGCCGGACCCTGGCCGCCAGCCTGGGGTTGCGTTTCCAAACCCTGGCCGCCGGCCAGAAGCTGGAGTTCTAGCCCGCCGGTGGGTCACGGCGTGCCCTACGTCCAGCGCCAGGCCATCAGCCTGTGCGGCAAGGCCGTGCACGGCTGGTCCATGGTCGAGCACGGCGACCGGATCGCCCTGGGGCTCTCCGGGGGCAAGGATTCCTTGAGCCTGCTCTGGCTGCTGGCCGAGCGCCGGCGGCGGGTGCCCATCCGCTTCGAGCTAGTGGCCATCCACGTGGAGATGGGTTTCCACACCGTGGACCACGCCGCCCTGGCCGCCTTCTGCGCCGGGCTCGGGGTGGAGCTGAAGGTCATCGCCACCGACTTCGGCCCCCGGGCCCACACCAGCGAGAATCGCGAAAACAGCCCCTGCTTCTATTGCGCCCTCAACCGCCGGCGCGAGCTCTTCCAGGCCGCCCACGCCCTGGGCTGCCGCAAGCTGGCCTTCGCCCACCACCAGGACGACCTGTTCGAGACCTTTTTGCTCAACCTGCTCTACGCCGGCAACCTCTCAACCATGCTGCCGGTGCAGCCTTTCTTCGGCGGGGAGCTGGTGGTGATCCGCCCCCTGGCCCTGATCAGCGCCGACCTCACCCGTCGCCTGGCCGCCCACCTGGGCCTGCCGGTG
>JAIWNN010000086.1 GCA_020216805.1 Desulfarculus sp.
CAGCCTCCCTGCTGCCCCTCGGCCAGCCTGGGTCATCGCGCCCTGCTGCGATCATTCTTGGAAGAGCGCCACCGCGAGAACAAAAGGGTGCGCAGCGCCTTCTGGCACGCCATCACCAGCGCCGGCCTGCCCAACCTGCCCTCCCCGCCCACAACCCAGCGCCGGAGCCGACGCAAAAAGCCCGTCCGCGAATCCGTTCCAGAATAAATGATCAGTCTGTCCGGCTGCTCCACCTGGCTGGGCGGCGGCCTGGCGGCGAAAAAATTTGCGCGTCCGCCCGGCTTGGTCTTACCCTGGATACCAGAAGGGATTCACCCCGGGCGCAAGCCATGCCGAGGGAGGAAGCCATGGAAGACCATCGCGGCCTCAGCCGCCGCCAATTCCTTTACGTCGCCGCGGTGGGCGCGGCGGCCGTCAGCACGGGAGGGATATTGACCATGAGCGATCAGGCCCAAGCCGCCCCGGCCATCGTCCAGCCGCCGTTGCCCTATGCCGACAACGCCCTGGAGCCGGTCATCAGCCAGAAGACCATCGGGTTCCACTATGGCAAGCACCACGCCGCCTACGTGGCCAACGCCAACAAGCTGCTGGCCGGCAGCGACCTGGCCGGGCTGCCTCTGGAGGAGATCATCAAGCGCAGCGCCGGCGACAAGGACAAGGTCGGCATCTTCAACAACGCCGCCCAGGTCTGGAACCACACCTTCTACTGGCTGAGCATGAAACCCGGTGGAGGCGGCCAACCCGGGGGGGAGCTGCTGAAAAAGATCCAGGCCGACTTCGGCGGCTTCGACCAGTTCGTCGAGGCCTTCAGCAACGCCGCCGCCACCCAGTTCGGCTCGGGCTGGGCCTGGCTGGTGCTGGCCGACGGCAAACTGATGGTGACCAAGACCGCCAACGCCGAGACCCCCCTGACCACCAAGGCCAAGCCGCTTCTGACCATCGACGTCTGGGAGCACGCCTATTACCTGGACTACCAGAACCGGCGGCCGGACTACATCAAGGACTGGCTGGCCAAGCTGGCCAACTGGGACTTCGCCCAGAAAAATCTGCTGGGCTGACGCCGTCTTGGCGGCGTCGCCGGACGGGCCCGGGGCGATCCCCCGGGCCCCCGCGTCTCGGCCGCCGGGGTGGGGATCCGGGGCGGACCAGGGGCGGCTCCGCGGAGGGTTGGACGGCGGCGCGGGCGGGCCGGGAGGTCAGCCCGTGGCCTGGCCGCGGTAGCGCCGGTCCATGTTCAGCAGTTTCTGGCAGAACTGGTCCAGGTGGGCGCGCATGGCCTCGGCCGCCCGCTGGGGCTGGCCGGCGATCACCGCCTCGGCCACCGCGTCGTGCTCCCCGGCCCCGTGCAAGGCGTAGTGCTCCTGGGGCTCCACCGTGGCCACGATTTCGTGGGTGAGCTTGATCATGGCGTTGACGATGGCGTGCAGCAGGTAGTTGCCGCACATCTCGGCCAGGATGAAGTGGACCCGGGTCATGCCCTGCATGCGGTCATCGCCGTCGCAGAACTGGCCCCGCTCCCCGGCCAGGGCCTGGCGCAGTTGCTCGCGATAGGCGTCGTTGACCCGTGCGGCGGCCAGACGGGCCACCTCCGGCTCCACCAGCTTGCGCACCTGGTTCAGCTCGGGGATGGTGAGCTTGCCGGCCAGGTAGAGGTCCACGAAACCGCCGGTCAGGTGGTTGAAGTTCAGCTCCTTGAGGAAGGCCCCGCCGTTGGGCCCCTGGCGCATGGTCACGAAGCCGGTGGCCTCCAGGGCGCGCAACGCCTCCCGGATCACCCCCCGCCCCACCCCGAACTGCTCGATAAGTTCACGTTCCGATGGCAGTTTGTCGCCGGGTTGGTACTGCCCGCTAAGGATGGCGGACTTGATCTGGGCGATGACCTCCTCGGAGATGCGGGGGCTGCGTATGGGCTGAAAGGTGGCTTTCATGTCGCTTCTATAGGGGATAACCGATTCCATTGCAAGGAGAATCGGGTCTGAGCCCCGCGGCGGGGCGGAGGTGGCCGGGGCCCGCACTTTCCGCTTGACGGGCGGGGGTCCGGTTGAATAGTATACTAGTTAATTAATTTGATCTTACGTATTATGTAATATGTAGCGATGGTCATACCAATCGCTGCGTCGCGGAGAATCAGACTGGAGGCCCGCGTTCTCCGCGCTCCGCGGCCGCGCTCGGCCCGGCGTCTCTGATCCCTTCTTGCCCAACCCCCCGCCCCGGTGGCGGGGACGCGTCGTGAACATAGCACGTCCCGGTTGTTGAACCTCGTTTTCTCGCACTGCAACGGGAGCGGTCGGCCGCCCTTGGTCGGCGCGGCGGACCCGCGCGCAAGTCCTCATGACAGGCGGGCGCGCGGATCCCGGGCATCCCAATCCGCGTCCGCCCCTGGGCGGCGCACAACGAAAGGGGGAGAGCGTGATCTGGAAATCGGTGCTGGCGACGACGGCCCTGGCGCTGGGCATGACCCTGGCGGGGGCGGGCGGCGCGATGGCCAAGACCATCGAGCTGAAACTGGCCTCCTTCATGGCCCCCACCCAGGTCCAGCACACCAAGGTGCTGGAGCCCTGGGCCAAGAAGATCAACGAACAAACCAACGGGCAGGTCAAGATCACCGTCTTCGCCGCCTCGGCCCTGGGCAAGCCCCAGGAGCACTACGATATGGCGGCCAAGGGCATCGCCGACATCTCCTTCCCCATCTTGTCCTACTCCCCCGGCCGCTTCAAGCTCTCCACGGTGCTGGAGCTGCCCTTCATGATGACCACCTCCGAGGCCATCAGCGCCGCCCTCTGGCAGATCTACGAGAAATTCTGCCAGGATGAGTTCAAGGACGTGAAGGTGCTCTGGCTTTTCCAGCACGGCTCCTCCCAGCTGTTCACGGTCAAGAAGCCGGTCAAGACCCTGGCCGACCTCAACGGCATGAAGGTGCGCTGCACCAACCCCCTGGTCAACAAGAGCATCACCATGATGGGGGCCAGCCCGGTCTTCATGCCGGTGCCCGAGGTCTACGCCGCCCTGGAGCGCGGGGTGCTGGATGGCACCACCATCTCCTACGAGGGACTGGTGGCCTTCAAGCAGGACGAAGTGGTCAAGTACGCCACCACGCTGGACATGTACGCCCTGAACATGGCCATCGTGATGAACAAGAAGAAATGGGAGTCCCTGCCCGAGGACGTCAAGAAGGTCTTCGACGAGAACAGCGGACTTTCCATGTCGCGCTTGGCCGGCAAGGTCTTCGACGAGGCCGAGGCCGAGAACATGGCCAAGGCCAAGGCCAAGGGCGTGGAGGTGGTTCAGATGGAGCCGGCCGAGCTGGCCAAGTGGAAGCAGCAATCGCGGACCATCTGGCTGGAGTGGGCCAAAGAAATGGACGCCCAGGGTCTGGCTGGGACCGCGGTGCTCAACGAGGCCATCGCCCTCATGGGCCACGAGCCCCTGACCGCCAAATGATCTGAATCCGCCCGCCGCGCGCCGGCCCCTGGCGGCGCGCGGCGGGCCGCGGGAAAAGCCCATGCCTAGCTCTTCTTCGCGCGGCCTGAGCGCCCTTGGCTCCCTGCTGTCCGTACTGGGTGCGGCGGTGCTGATGGGCATGATGCTGCTGACCGCGGTGGACGTGGTCTGCCGCTATGCCTTCAACCGCCCCATCCTGGGTGCGTTGGAGATCACCGAGTTCATGATCGTGGTGGTGGCGTTCTGCTTTCTGGCCGCGATGCAGAAGGACAAGGGCCACGTGGCGGTGGACCTGTTGGTGACCCGCCTGCCCTCCACCGTGGCCCGCTGGATCACCGCTTTCTCACTGGCCCTTTCGCTGGGGGTGACCGTTCTGCTGGTCTGGGCCAGCCTGGAGCGAGGTCTGGAGGTGCTGGAGGTTGGCGAGCATTCCGGCATCCTGCGCATACCGGTCAGCCCCTTCGTCTTCCTGGTGGCGCTGGGTTTCGCCGCCTTCGGCCTGGACTTGCTGCGGGACCTGATCGCGCTGATCAGGGGAGAGGGCGAAAGGCGATGAGCGCGGAAAACCTGGGTCTTCTGGGAGTGTGCGTCCTTTTTTTGCTTCTGGCCTTGCGCATGCACATCGGCCTGGCCATGGCCCTGGTGGGCCTGGGCGGCTACAGCCTGGTGGTGGGTTGGGATCCGGCCATCTCGGTGGCGGGGATGACTCCTTATGCGGCGGGCTCCAACTACATGCTCAGCGTCATTCCCTTGTTCGTGCTGATGGGCCAGTTCGCCTTCGTCTCCGGCCTGAGCCGGGACATCTACCGCACCGTCCACACCTGGCTGGGTCACCTGCCCGGCGGCCTGGCCATCGCCACCGTGGTGGGTTGCGCCGGCTTCGCCTCCATCTGCGGGTCGTCCCTGGCCACCGCCGCCACCATGGGCACCGTGGCCATGCCCGAGATGCGCAAGTTCGGCTACGACAAGGCGCTCTCCTCCGGTTGCGTGGCCGCCGGCGGCACCCTGGGCATCCTGATCCCGCCCAGCATCGGCTTCGTGATCTACGGGCTTCTCATCGAGGAGTCCATCGGCAAGCTGTTCATGGCCGGAATCATCCCGGGCCTGCTGCTGTCCTCGCTGTTCATCCTCACCATTTTGTTCCAGTGCCTCCGCCGGCCCGAGTTGGGCCCGCGGGGGCCGGTGCACAGCATGGCCCAGCGCCTCCATTCCCTGGGCGGGGTCTGGGGGATGTTGATCCTGTGCGTGCTGGTCATCGGCGGCATCTACCTGGGGGTCTTCACCCCCACCGAGGCGGCCGGAGTGGGGGCCTTCGGAGCCTTTGTCATCGCCTTGCTCAAGCGCACCCTCAACCCGGGCACGGTGGTCCAGTGCCTGATGTCGGCCGGCAAGACCACGGCCATGATCTTCCTGATCATCGTCGGAGCCGAGCTGCTCTCGCGCTTCTTGGCGGTGACCCAGTTGCCCATGCACCTGGCTGACCTGCTCTCGGGCCTGTCCTGCTCGCGCTATCTGATCCTGATGGCCATCCTGGTGCTCTACCTGGCCCTCGGCTGCGTGATGGACTGCTTCGCCATCATGATCCTCACCACCCCGATCTTGTTCCCGGTGATCAAAAGCCTGGGCTTCGACCCAATCTGGTACGGGGTGATGATGGTGATCGTGCTGGAAATGGGTCTGATCACCCCGCCGGTGGGCATGAACGTCTTTGTCATCGGCGGGGTGGCCCCCGACGTGCCCATGACCACCATCTTCAAGGGCATCTGGCCCTTTTTCATCGCCTGCTGCGTGGCCCTGGTCCTTTTGACCGTCTTCCCCCAGTTGGCCACCTTCATCCCCAGCCAGATGGGCGCCAAGTAGCGCGGCGAGCATCCCAGCGGAGGTGGACACGACATGAATCTGGCGCGCAACCTGGAACGATCGGCGGCGTGGTTTCCCGACAACCTGGCGGTGGTGGAGGAAACCGGCGGCCTGAGTTACGCCGAGCTGGACCGCCAGGCCGGCCTGGCCGCGGCCGGGCTCAAGGCCCTGGGTCTGGCCCCTGGAGACCGGGTGGCCCTGTGCGCTCCCAACTCCGGGGAGTGGCTGGCTTTCTATTTCGGGGTGTTGAAGCTGGGCGCGGTGGCCATCACCCTCTCCAGCCAACTGGCGCCCGACGAGCTGAGCCTGTTGCTGGGCCATTGCCGCCCCCGGGTGCTCTACGCCAGCGCCAACCGCCTGCCGGAGCTGGCGGGCATCGTCCCCCAGACCAACATCGAGCGGGTGATCTGCCCCGGGGGGGATTTGGATTTCGCCGGCCTGCTGGCCCTGGCCAAGGGCGAGGGGCTGCGGGCGGTGGAGCGCGACCGCGATGACGTGGCGGCGGTGCTCTACACCGGGGGCACCACCGGCCTGCCCAAGGGGGTGATGCTCAGCCACCAGAACATCAACGCCGCCATCCACAACGTGGTCTACCAGGAGCAATCCAACCCCCGGGACCGGGCCCTGTGCTTCCTGCCCTTCAATCATGTCTTCGGCCAGATGCACATCATGAACGCCACCATCCTCTCCGGCGGCGGGGTGGTGCTCTTGCCGGCCTTCGATCTGGACAAGGTCATGGCCGCCATCGCCGAACGGGGCGTCACCAAGCTCTTCGGAGTCCCCACCATCTACGTGCGGTTGCTGCAGGTGCCGAACCTGCGGCAACGGCTGGGCGCGGTCCGCTACTCCTTCAGCGCCGCCGCCAGCATGGCCCGGGAGGTGGTGCGCCAGTGGAAGGAGACCACCGGCCTGGACATCCACGAGTCCTACGGCATGACCGAGACCGCCTCCATGGTCACCTACAACCACGTCCACCGTCACCTGGTGGGTTCGGTGGGGGTGCCGGTGGGCTGCACCGAGGTCAGCATCCGCGGCCCCGAGGGGCGGCCGCTGCCCACCGGCGAGGCCGGCGAGGTCTGGATCCGGGGGGCCAACGTGATGCTGGGCTACCTGGACAACCCCCAGGCCACGGCCGAGACCCTGGTGGACGGCTGGCTGCGCTCCGGCGACATCGGCTACCTGGACCCGGACGACTACCTTTACATCGTGGACCGGCTCAAGGACATGATCATCACCGGCGGGGAGAACGTCTATCCCCGCGAGGTGGAGGAGGCCCTGCACCTCTGGCCGGGCCTGGCCGAATGCGCGGTGATCGGCCTGCCCGACCCCGAGTACGGCGAGCGGGTCACGGCCTATGTCGTGCCCCGGCCCGGGGTGGAGCTGGACCCGGCGGCGCTCAAGCCCTTCCTCAAACAGCGCCTCAGCGCCTTCAAGGTGCCCAAGGAGTTCGTGGTGGTGGACAAGCTGCCCACCAGCCACGCCGGCAAGATCCTCAAACGCGAGCTGCGCCGGATGGTGCTGGGCCAGAGCTGACGGCCCCTGGACCAGCCCGCGCATCCCCTTTCGGGATGCCCCCGCCGGGGCCTCGCCGCCTCGGCGGGGGCTGACGCCCAAACTTCACCTGCCCGCCAAGCATTCGTAATCCGGGACGGCCATATTCGGGACTGGTGACGGCTCGGGAGGCGCGGGGCCGGCCCCGGGCCCCGGATCCGACCACCAAGCGCGCCCCCTGACGCCAGCATCCCCAGCCTTGGGAGACCACCCGATGTCCGCCAGCCCCCCTGTTCCACTTCCTCCACGAACCCGCCCGCTCCGGCCGGAGAACATCCGCCTAGGCCTGGTGGCCAAGCTGATCATCAACATCTTCACCCCTTGCGACGGGATCAACGCCCTGACCGACCGCCGCTGGTTCCGGGACGCGCCCTACGCCTACGCCAGCTATCTTCACCGCGCTGGGGCCAAGACCTTTCCGGATAAGATGCGGGTGATCTGGGCGGCCAAGCAGGAAAAGGCCAAAAAGCTGATCATGGCGCGCCGGCGCTATGGCCGCATCCCCGAACCCTACCGCAAGGTCTGCCGCAAGACCCCCTGTGGTCTTTTGCGCCTGTTGGCGGCCTATCTCAGTTGAGCGGTCATGGGCGAACCAGGGCTAGCGGGCCAGGCCCCAGCCCAGCAGCATCGCCAGACCCAAGGCCCCCAGCACCACGCCGGTGATTTGGTTCACCCGGCGCAGGCGGTGGGCGGCCAGGCCGGGGCGGAAGCGCATGGCAAAAGCGCAGAGCAGGGAGAACCAGGCCAGGGAGCCCAGGAACACCCCGGCGCCAACGGCCAGGGCCGCGGGCATGCCTGCGTTCAGGTCGGCGGTCATCCCCAGGGCCGCGAACAGGGCGGTCAGGGCCAGGATGACAAGGGGGTTGCCCAAGCAGAGGACCAAGGCGCTGCCGTAGTCACGCAGCCAGCGCCGGGCCGGGTCTGGTCCGTCCTCCTCCCGGGCCGGGGCCAGGATCAACGCCGCCCCCAGTCCCAGCAGGCCAAGGCCGCTGAGGCCGCGCAGGCGGGGGCCCATGGCCAGGAGCCAGTCGGTGAGCCAGGACAGGCCCAGGGCCACCACCAGGCCGAAAACGGCGTCGGCGCTGGCCGCGCCCAGGCCGGTCAGCAGCCCGGCGGACCAGCCCTGGGCCAAAGTCCGGCGCAGGCAAAGCACCCCCACCGGACCCATGGGCGCGGCCACGGCCAGTCCGGCGCAAAAAGACTTGACCAACAGCGCCGGCAGCCAGAGAAGATCGGGATTCACCGGGACGACAAAACCCGCGCCACCGCGCTTTTCGCTCTAGGCGCAACGCCGCGCGGCGGCCTCCGCCTCGAGGGCGTGGTGGGCGCGGAACACCCGCTCCCAGTCATCGCCGCCGTAGCGCAGCATGGTCTTGGCGTCGGCGTCCATCAGGTCAGCCACCAGCAGGCAGTCCACCGCGTTGTTGAAATCCGGGTCCAGGTTCCAGGCGCAGCAGCGGGCGGCCAGCTTGAGGTACTGCTTGAACAGAATCGGCGGGGCGCTCCGGTCGCTCTCCACGTCGGCCACCACCTCCGCGACCTCGTCCCAGTCCGTCAGTTGGGCCGCCAGACGGCTGGCCAGGGCCTGGTCGCGCCGGTGGATGGTCACCGGGGTCTTGGGCGAGACCAGGGAGCTGAAGGGGCTGGGGTGGCGGGTCGCCAGGAAGTCGATCATCAGCTGGCGGCTGAAGGTCTGGTAGCGCCGGGAGACGCTGACCGGGCCGAAGAGGTGGCGGTAGCGGGGGTTGGCCAGGATGAAGCGGCCGATGCCTTTCCAGAGCAGCAACAGGGCCGAGTAGGAGCGCTGGTATTTCGCGGCGATGAACGAGCGGCCCATCTCCAGGGCGTGGGGCATCCGGGCGAAGAAATCGGGATGGAAGTTGAACAGGGTGCTGGTGTACAAACCGTCGACGCCCTGGCGGGCCAGGATCTGATCGACCAGGCCCAGGCGATAGCCACCGGCCAACTCGCCCTCCTTTTGGTTCCAGAGGCACAGGTGCAAGTAGTGGTCGTCGAACCGATCCAGGTCCTGGTCGCGACCGGTGCCCTCGCCCACCTGGCGAAAACAGATCTCGCGCTGGCGGCCGATCTCCCGCATCAGAGAGGGGATCTGCCGGCGGCGGGCGTAGAAGACCCGGAAGTCGCCCGAGACCAGCAGGGTCTGGTCGAGGGGCAGGGTCGCCACGTCCAGCCGCACCAGTTCGCGGTCCGGGGCGGGGGCGATGGCCTCGGGCCAGGTCCGGGCCGCGGGTTTGCGCCGGCGTTTGGGCCTGGCCTCCTGGGCCGGGGGGCGCCGGCCCAGAACCTGGGTGCGCAGGCGAAAGTATTGGGTGATGTCGGCCAGGCCCGCCTTGGCCCGGTAACGCTGGGGCGCGATCGCCCCGCCCACCACCAGTTCCAAACGACGTCCCTGTTTGTTGGCCAGCTCCCGGGGAAGGAGCGCGGTGCGCAGGCGGGGGTGGAGCAGACCGGCCAACTGGAACAGGGCGCTGTTGCGACCCCGGAAGTGCACCGTCACCACCGCGGCCCCGGTCTTCTGGGCGATGCGGGCCACCGCTGGGTTCCATTCCGGGTCGCTGACCTTCAGCTCGCGCACCTTCAGGTGGGCCACCTCCCCGGCCGGGAACATGGCCAGCAGTCCGCCTTGCTCCACCCAACGGATGGCCTCGCGCAAGGGCCCCACGTTGTTGCCCACCGCCCGGGTCTCGTGGAAGGGGTCCACCAGGATGAACAGGTCGCGCAGCTCCGGAATGCGGCCCAGCAGGTAATTGGCCATGATCTTGACGTCCGGCCGCCGGCGCAGCAGATGATGGGCCAGCACGATGCCCTCCAGACCGCCGAAGGGATGGTTGACCACCACCATGGCGGGGCCTTGCTGGGGGATGGACGCGAAGTCGGTCGGCGTGATCAGGCTGGAGACGGCCATCTCCTGGAGCACGTTGTCCAGAAATTGGCCGGGCGGGGAGCCAGGCCGACAGCGCAGATAGATCCGCTCCAGCTCCCGCAGGGAGAGCAGGCGGCCCAGGGTCTCTTGGAACCAGGCCAGCAAACGGGCCCGCACCGGGCCGAAAGATGTCAGGTCCAGACTGAACAGGCTTTGTTCCTGGGCTGTGCTCATGGCTACCTCATCACCTTGGGGACCGATCAGGATATTTCAGGCCGCCCCTGGAGTTGGGGCCTGCGGGGACCTAACGTCCACAATCCCTACCCTTCAGAAAACCACCGCCAGGTGACATCAAGGTGATGGCCGTGACACATTTGCTTGTCATTCCGGGTGGACTGGAACCAGTGTTGGCGGCGCGCGGGCCTGGCTTGACAGCCCCGGCCGGGCTGACTAGGTTGGGTGGGGATCCCGGGGCCGACAGGCTGGCCGGGGAAAGCGGGCAGTTATCATCTAACGGAGGATTGCATCATGCCATCCGTCATCGTTCTGGCCGGGCCGGCCGGAGCGGACAAGACCGCCTGGATAGAGCAACTGGTCGCGGATCTGGCGCGACGAGGGCGTCGGGTGCTGGTGGTGAGCGCGCCGCCCGCTCCAGCGCCACCGCTCCCGCCCGCCGGTGCGGCGGCCTGGCTGGAGTTGGGTTCGGCTGGCTATCAACTGCGTTGCTCCACCGCCCAGACCCCCAGTTTGGATGAGATCCTGATCCGTCACCTTGCCGGTTTCGACTTGATCATCAGTGAGTTGGCGCCATCATTCGCGGCGCCGGTCTTGGAATGGCTGCCGTCCGGCGTCGCCCCAAGCCTGGCCGGCGATCCCAATCTCAAGGCGGTGGTGGGCGCGGGCGCCGTCACGGCCGGGGTTCCGGTCCTGGGCCCGGAACAGGTGGACCAGACGGCGGAGCTGATCCTGGCGCTAACCGCCGCGCCCGAGCATCGCGCCGCCCGCCTGTTGGTGGATGGCCGGCGGGTCTACATCAAAGATTTCGTGCAGGACATCCTGGCCGGAGCGGTGCGGGGCATGGTGGAGACTCTCAAAGGCGGGGGGCAGGCCGGACGGATCGAACTGCACCTATACCAAAGGTAGCCGCCTCAGAGGGCGGTTCAGGGCAGCTTGAGAACTGCGAGGGGTGACCAGGGGAGAGCGGACAAGATTTCGGGTTGTCTGTCGGCCCCTCCGGCCGGTGGGGCTCGGGGGTGGCCGGCTGGGGAAAAATCAGGCCCGGCCCCATGGTCGGGCCGAGCCTGGCCGGCGGACGTTTTTGGTGCCGGAGGAGAGACTCGAACTCTCATACCCGCAAGGAGTGGGGGATTTTGAGTCCCCTGCGTCTACCAATTCCGCCACTCCGGCGCCTGGCGGCAGTTATAGACTGGCCGGCGGCCCAGGTCAAGCCCCGGGAGGCCAGATTATGACTGGATGGGGATGGGCGGGCGAAATCGCTTGAGTCCATCCCGGGATCAGGGTTATAAAAAATTTCCTGGCAATATCCCAACAAGCGGAGGAGTCATGGCCGGACCAACGGGGGAGGTATTGTTTTCTGCTCCCCAAGTCCAGGATATGATTACTGATTTGGCCAGGCAGCTCGCTTCTCGCCACCCCGGGGCGGGCGAATTGTGCCTGGTGGGCATCCGCACCGGCGGAGCGCACCTGGCCACGCGCCTTCAGGCCGAACTGGCCCGCCAAACCGGTCTCAGCCCGGACACCGGGGTGATGGACATCACCCTCTACCGCGACGACTGGACCCGCCTGCACAGCCGCCCCAAGGTGGGACGCACCGCCATCGACTTCCCGGTCAACGAACGGGTGGTGGTCCTGGTGGACGACGTGCTCTACACCGGGCGCACGGTGCGCGCCGCCCTGGACGCCCTGATCGACTTCGGCCGGCCGCGGCGCATCGAACTGCTGGTGCTCATCGACCGGGGACAGCGCGAACTGCCAATTCAGCCCGACTACGTGGGCCGCCGGGTGGAGGCCGGCCCAGGGCAGGTGATCGACGTGGAGCTGACCGAGCAGGGGGCGGCCAGCGACCAGGTGGTTCGGCGTTCCCTATAGTCATTCATCATGATTGAATATAACGATAAATGAAGTCTCATTCAATTGGTGGCCAGCCCATTTCCAGGCTTGACAGGCCGTAGCTCCGAGTATAGGTAAGAAAGTGCTTTGTGAACGCGGTGACAATGGAGGCCGGGTTCGCGGGCGCCGCCGGGGGAGCGGGCAGGCAGGCAAGTTAGCCTAAATTCGGTTGCAATGGGGCCTGGCCGAGGCAGGCCCGCGTGACGCCGTTCCAGGATGGCGGGGTTATTTATCCCTAAATCGATAGGTAAAAACCATCCATTCCACCCAAAGCGCGAGGGAGCGCCCATGAGTGCAGGCAGAAACGTCACGGGAGCGGTGATGGTGGTGGGGGGCGGCATCGCCGGGATGCAGGCCGCCCTCGACCTGGCCAACTCCGGCTACTACGTCTATCTGGTGGAAAAAGGGCCCGCCATTGGTGGGGTCATGTCCCAACTGGACAAGACCTTCCCCACCAATGACTGCGCCATGTGAATCATCTCCCCCAAACTGGTCGAGGTCGGCCGGCATATCAATATCGAGCTCCTCACGCTCTCCGAGGTGGTGGATATCGCGGGTGAGGAGGGCGACTTCACCGCCAAGGTGATCAGCCACCCGCGTTACGTGGACCTCAACAAGTGCATCGCCTGCGGGGCCTGCACCGGCAAATGCCCCAAAAAAGTCGCCAACGAGTACAACGAGGGTCTGGACACCCGCAAGGCCATCTACGTGCGCTACGCCCAGGCGGTCCCCCTCAAGTACGGCATCGATCCCGCCAACTGCCTGAAGATGACCAAGGGCAAGTGCGGCAACTGCGAGAAGCAGTGCCCCACCGGAGCCGTGAACTACGAGGACAAGGAGGTCGTGCGCGACATCAAGGTCGGCTCGGTGATCCTGTCCGCCGGTTTCAAGGCCTTCGACCCCTCGGTCTACATCCAATACCAGTACAGCCAGTTCACCAACGTGGTCACCGCCCTGGAGTTCGAGCGCATCCTGGCCGCCAGCGGCCCCTGGATGGGCCATCTGGTGCGGCCCAGCGACGAGCGCGAGCCCAAGAAGATCGCCTGGATCCAGTGCGTGGGCTCCCGCGACGTGCATGCCTGCGACCACGCCTACTGCTCATCGGTCTGCTGCATGTACGCCATCAAGGAAGCGGCCATCGCCAAGGAGCACAGCCACCACGGGCTGGACGCGGCCATCTTCTACATGGACATGCGCACCTTCGGCAAGGACTTCGAGCGCTATCTCGAAAACGCCAAGGCCTCGGGCGTGCGCTTCATCCGCAGCCGCATCCACTCCATCGGCGAGCTGGAGGACAAGTCGCTGACCATCGAGTACGCCACCGAGGACGGCCAGGCCCGCGAGGAAGTCTTCGACATGGTGGTGCTCTCCCAGGGCATGGAGATCCCGGACAGCACCGTGGAGCTGGCCCGGAACCTGGGCATCGAGCTCAAGGCCAGCCGTTTCCTCAAGACCAACTCCTTCGCCCCGGTGGCCAGCAGCCGGCCCGGCATCTACGCCTGCGGCGCCCTGGCCGGGCCCAAGGACATCCCGCTGTCGGTGGTGGAGGCCTCGGCCGCGGCCTGCGCGGCGGCGGGCAAGCTCAGCAGCGCCCGGGGCTCCCTGGCCCAGGTCAAGGAGACCCCCAAGGCGGTGGACGTGCGGGGCGAGACCCCCAAGATCGGCGTGTTCGTCTGCTCCTGCGGCATCAACATCGCCGGCGTGGTGGACGTCAAGGCGGTGGCGGACTACGCCGCCAAGCTGCCTTTCGTGGAGTACGTGGAGAACAACCTGTTCACCTGCTCCCAGGACACCCAGGACAAGATGGCCCAGGTGGTCAAGGAGCGCGGCCTGAACCGGGTGGTGGTGGCGGCCTGCACCCCGCGCACCCACGAGCCGCTGTTCCAGGAGACCCTGGTCAGCGCCGGACTCAACAAGTACCTCTTCGACATGGCCAACATCCGCAACCAGGACTCCTGGGTCCACTCCGGCGAGCCGGAGATGGCCACCGAGAAGGCCAAGGACCTGGTGCGCATGGCGGTGGCCAAGGCCAGCCTGTTGCAACCCCTGCAGGAGGTGCAGCTCACGGTCAACCCCGGAGCCCTGGTCATCGGCGGCGGCATCGCCGGCATGAACGCGGCCCTGGAGCTGGCCCGCCAGGGCTTCTCCTGCCACCTGGTGGAGCGCGACAACGCCCTGGGCGGCAACGCCCGCATGATCCGCACCACCGCCCTGGGCGAGGACGTGCAGGGCTACATCCAGGACCTGGCCGCCCAGGTGCAGGGCAACCCCCTGATCACCACCCACCTGAACACCAGCGTCAAGACGGTGGACGGCTTCGTGGGCAACTTCAAGACCACCCTGGCCGGCCCCGAGGGCGAGGAGGTCCTGGAGCACGGCGCGGCGATCATCGCCATCGGCGCCGGCGAATACAAGCCCACCGAATACCTCTATGGCCAGCACCCGGCGGTCAAGACCCACCTGGAGCTGGACGCGGCCATCATGGCCGGCGAGCTGGACCCCAAGAAGATCGGCACCGCGGTCTTCATCCAGTGCGTGGGCAGCCGCGAGCCCGAGCGTCCCTACTGCTCCAAGGTCTGCTGCACCCACTCGGTGGAAAGCGCCCTCTGGCTCAAGGAGCACAACCCCGACTGCCAGGTGGTGATCCTCTACCGCGACATGCGCACCTTCGGCGAGCGCGAGCTGCTCTACAAGGAAGCCCGCGAGAAGGGCGTGCTCTTCGTGCGCTACGACCTGGACCACAAGCCCCAGGCGATGGCCAAGGGCGACAAGGTCAGCCTCACCGTGCGCGACCACATCCTGGGCCGCGACCTGTTGATCGAGGCCGACCTGGTGGGCCTGGCCAGCGCCATCGTCAGCCACAAGGCCAACGACCTGGCCCAGATGTTCAAGGTGCCCCTGGACGAGGACGGCTGGTTCCTGGAGGCCCACCAGAAGCTGCGTCCGGTTGACTTCGCCACCGACGGCGTCTTCATGGCCGGCCTGGCCCACTATCCCAAGCCCATCGAGGAGGCGGTGGCCCAGGCCCAGGCCGCGGTGGCCCGGGCGGTGACGGTGCTGTCGAGCCCCGAGCTGAGCCTGCCGGGCACGGTGGCCTTCATCGACCAGAAGAAGTGCGTGGGCTGCGGCGTCTGCTGGACGGTCTGCCCCTACAACGCCATCAGCCAGGACGACAAGGGTCTGGCGGTGGTCAACGAGGCGCTGTGCAAGGGCTGCGGCACCTGCGTGGCCTCCTGCCGCTCCGGGGCTCCCAACCTGCGCGGCTTCACCACCCAGGACGTCATGGCCCAGATCGAGGCCATGTTGTAAGGAGCGAGGGGTGCGCCCATGAGTGATCATGCCGAGTTCCAGCCGCGCATCGCGGCCTTTCTGTGCAACTGGTGCTCCTATGGAGCCGCGGACCTGGCCGGCGTCAGCCGTCTCCAGTATCCGCCCAACATCCACGTGATCCGCATCCCCTGCACCGGCCGGATGAGCCCCAAGTTCATCCTCCAGGCCTTCCGCAAGGGAGTCGACGGGGTCTGGGTCTCCGGCTGACACCCGGGCGACTGCCACTATATTGCTGGCAACATGTTCGCCCGGCGGCGGTTCGCCGTCCTGAAAAACCTGCTGGAGTACGTGGGCCTGGAGCCCGGTCGTCTGCACTTCTCCTGGATCTCCTCGGCCGAGGCCGAGAAGTTCCAAAAAACCGTCACCGCCGTCACCGAGGCGGTCAAGGCCCTGGGGCCGGCCCAACACCTGATCAAAGACATCCGGAAGGTGGCCTGATGGACAATCAAGCCATAGCCCAGCGGATCCGCGAGGTGGCCAAGCGGCTTTTGTCGGAGGGCAAGGTGGACGTGGTGATCG
>JAIWNN010000087.1 GCA_020216805.1 Desulfarculus sp.
ATGCTCCGGGGGGAACCTTTTGGGGGCCCCAAAAAGGTTCCCCCGGACCCCCTCCAAAAAGGGCGAAGTTGTGTGCTGCCGCGGCCTTGCCCGTCAACTGGGATTGGTGGTTTTGTCGATTCGCTCCGCGAAGCAACAAAACCACCAACCCGCCAAGGTTCTTTGGGAGGGGGGCCGGGGGCCTTTCTTTCAAGAAAGGGCCCCCCGGCGCGCCCCCGCTCCCGCCTACTTCACCGCGATCCAGTCGGACAGGCGCACGGCCTTGCCCATCTTTTCCTGCTTGCCCTCGGGGGTGGTCACCTCGGCTTCGTCACAGCGGGCGATGAAGACCTCGCGCATGCCCTGGCGCTCGCCGGGGGCGAAGGTGACTCGGCCCATGATCCCCTTGAAATCCTTGAGAGTCTCCATGGCCTTGACGAAGCTGTCGGGGGTGAGATCCTTGCCGGCGCGTCGGATGCCCTCGACCATGGGCTCGACGAAACCGAAGCCGGCGTAGAAGAAGACGCCCCACTGGTCGCTCTTTTTGTCGGCGTACTTGTCGTGGGCGGCGCGGTACTTGACCATCAGGGGGGAGTCGGAGTCGGGCAACTCGGCGAAGTTGCCGAAGATGACGTCCTTCCACAGGCCCTTGGTGATCTTGTGCATGAGGGGGGCGTCGGAGAGGGTGGAGCAGGCCACCCAATGGGGCTTGAAGCCCAGTTTGGCCGAGGCGCCCAGCAGGATGGCGGCGTGCTTGGGCAGCACCCACATGATCACCGCCTCGGCCCCGGCCTGCTTGAGCTTCATCACGTGGCTGGTCAGGTCGGTGTCGGTGACCTCCACCGGGATCTCGGCCACCAGGGACTTGCCCCGGGCCTTGATCTCCTGCTGGGCCCCCTCCAGGCCGCCCTTGCCGTAGTCGTCATTCTGATAGATGAAGCCGATCTTCTCCTTCTTCAGGGTGAACAGGACATAGTTGGTGAGGATGGCCGCCTCGTCGGGATAATTGGGGTAGACGGCGAAGATGGTCTTTTTGGGCGGGAAGGCCCAATGGGTGCTGCCGGTGGCGGGCCCCACCCAAGGCACGTCGTTGGCGATGATGTCGGGCATCACCGCCATGCCGGGGCTGGTGCCCACGCCGGAGGCGAAGCCAAAGACGCCGACGTTCTCCAGGAGCTCCTTGACCACGGCCTTGGTGCGGTTGGGCTGGTAGCCGTCGTCGCGCAGGTAATACTCGATCTTGCGGCCGTTGATGCCGCCCTCGGCGTTGAGCATCTCGAAGTAGCAGCCCGTGCCCCGGGCCACCGAGCCCCACAAGGCGGCCGGGCCGGTCTGGGGGCCCCACTGGCCGATCTTGATGGTGGTGTCGGTCACCCCGCGCACCGAGGCCGCGGCCGCCAGGCCGGCCAGGGCCAGGGACAAAGCCAAGGCCAACGCCAGAATCAAGCCTTTACGCATGCCACCCTCCTTGCTTTTCTGAAGGTTGTCCCCCGGCAGCGGGGGTTGATCGCCTTTCATCGCCGTCCGGTCAGACCTTCCTCACGTAGTGCTTGGCGAACAGCCCGCTGGGCCGCAGGCACAAGATGACCACGATGACCGCGAAGGCCACCACGCTCTTGAACTCCACCGAGACATAGCCGCCGAAGAGGTTCTCGATGACGCCCAGCAGAAACCCGCCGCCCACCGCCCCCACCAGGCTGGTCATGCCGCCCAGCACCGCCGACGAGAAGCCCTTGAGCTGGGGGGTCCACATCAGGTTGGGGTCCAGGGTGTCCACCGGGGCGATCATGAAGGCCGCCGCCGCCCCCACCACCGAGCTGATGCCCCAGGTGAGCATCAGGATGCGGTTGACCCGGATGCCCATCAGGCGGGCGGCGGTCTCGTTCTGCTGGGTGGCCTTCATGGCCACCCCGGCCTTGGTGTAGCGGAAGAAGAGAAAAAGCAGCAGCATCAGGGACAGGGCCACCGCCAGGGTGACCAGGTTGAGGTCGCTGATCACCACCGCGCCGATCTCGTGGGTGTCGAAGTCGCTGACCGGGAAGGGGAAGTCCTTCTGGTCGCTGCCCCACTTCCAGGAGGCCAGGCCGTAGAGGATCATCTCCAGGCCCAGGGTGATGATGATCAACCCCAGGACGTTGGGTTCCTTGGCCCGGCGTAGGAAGGCGAACTCCAGAAACGCCCCCAGGGCGAAGGCGAAGGCCAGGGCCCCGGCGAAGGCGGCCGGGAAGCCCAGGTTATGCTCGGTCAGCAGGGTGAAGGCCACGAAGGCGCTGAGCATGGCCATGTCGCCCTGGGCGAAGTTGAGCACCTCGCTGGTCTTGTAGATGATGACCATGGCCAGGGCCATCAGGGCGTAGGTGGCGCCGATGGCGATGCCGGAGACGATCAGCTGGAAGAACATGGTCGGGTCACCTCGCGTGGGGAGAAATCAGAACGGCCAGGTGCGCCAGTAGAGCTTGGTCCGAATCCAGATGCCGTAGAGCCCCAGGGGCTCGAAGATGATGATCAGCACCATGATCAGGCCGAAGACCACGTACTGAACGTTGGGTAGGCCGCTTTCGGTGAAGAATCGGGTGCTGATATCCATGAGCAGCGGACCCAGCACCGGCAGGCTGCCGATGCGGGACAGTTCGATCTGGAGGTAAGAGATCAGGATCGCGCCCAGCACCGAGCCCAGAATGGAGCCCAGGCCGCCCACCACCACCATGGCCAGGAACAGGATGCTGACCATGATGTTGAAGGTGTGGGGGGCGATGAAACCCAGCACGAAGGCCATCAGGCCGCCGCCGACGCCGGTGTAGAAGGCGCTGACCGCGAAGGCCAGGGTCTTGTAGTAGGTGAGGTTGACGCCGATGCAACTGGCGGCGATGTCGCTGTCGCGAATGGCCACGAAGGCCCGTCCCACCCGGGTGCGGGTGAGATTGCGCAAGGCCCAGGCCAGAACCACGCAAACCGGCATGATGACGGCATAGCGGGCGGCGTCGTTGTCGATGGCCAGGCCGAAGACGGTCAGTGGCGGGGCCTGGAGGCCCATGTGGCCGCCGAAGGTCTCCAGGCGGCCCAGGATCTGGGTGATGGTCAGGCCGAAACCCAGGGTGGCGATGGCCAGGTAGGGCCCCTCCAGGCGCAGGGCCGGCAGGCCCAGGAGAAAGCCGAAGCCGGCGCTGATCAGCCCGGCCAGGGGCAGGGCCAGCCAGAAGGGCAGCCCGGCCTGGGTCATCAGGCCCAGGGTGGCGTAGGCCCCGATGGCGAAGAATCCGGCGTGGCCCAGGCTGATCTGGCCGGTGTAGCCGATCAACAGGTTGAGCCCCAGGGCCACGATGACGTGGATGGCCATCAGGTTGAGGGTGTAGAGCAGGTAGTTGCTGGCCAAGAAGGGCAGCGCCGTCAACGCGGCCAGCAACAGCAGCAGCCAAAAAACCTGGGCCGGGCTGTCCAGCAGGCGCAGGTCCTCGTAGTAATCGCGTTTCATCTCCATGGCCGCAACCGTTCCTCCCCAGACAAAGATGCGCGCGCTCGCCATGGGACCGGGCGAAGTTGGACTTCCGGCTATGGCTTTGGTATCAACTCGGGATCCAGCAGTCGACCGCCCCAGGGGGCGGGAACGCGCACGGTCTGGGCAGGTTACGGTTCAGCGCTGTTTTTTGTCCAGACGCTCCAGAACCCGGCTGGCGTAGCGGTGCTCGTCCAGGAGCGCCGACTGCGGCCGCAGGGCCGAGAGCTTCATGGAGAGAAAATTGAGCCGCTTCAGCGCTTGGTAGCGGCTTTTTTCGTCCGGGGCCTGGTCCAAGAGCTCCTCCGCCTGAAAAATCTGCTGGCGCAGGTCCAGCTCGGGCGGGGTGAAGCCGGCGTTCTTGAGGACCTTGTAGGCGATGCGCAACTCGGGGGGCAGGTTGCCGTCGTCCTCGAAGCTCTGGGGCCGGCCCGCGCCGGGCAGGTTGTCCAATTCGCCCCGCTCTTGCGCCTCGCGGATGCGCTCCTCGGCGATTTTCTGAAAAATGTGCAGGCTCATGACGGTTGAGACGCCTCCGAGGCCCTGGTGGGATGATGTTAGCCTATCGTCCGACCTTGATTCAACTGGATTCGGCTACAATGCAGCTAAACCCGCCGTCCAGGCCGCGCCAAACCCGGCTGCCGGCTGATCCCCTGGTCGATCCGAGGCGGCGGTGGCTGGCTTTCATCCCCCCAGGCGGCTCATGGCGCAGCCCGATGGCGTGGCCAGGGTCTGGGTCTGCTGGTGGTGGCGGGGCTTCATGGCCGCGGCCTGGAGCATGGCCAGGGCCAGGGCGGCGTCGTCGCCTCCACCGCGCAGGATCGGCTTTAGGTCCAGATTCCGGTCCGAAAAAAGACAGGGCACCAGGCGACCCTCGGCGCTCAGGCGCAGACGGTTGCAGGTGACGCAGAAATGGTTGGACAGGGCGTGGATCACCCCCAGCTCGCCGGCCGCGCCGGGCAGGCGGAAGCGCTGGGCCGGTCCGTCGCCGGCCTGGCGGGGCAGCTCCTCCAGGGCCCCCAGCCCGGCCAGGGCGGCCAGGGCCTGGTCGGCGGAGAGGAAGCGCTCCGGGGCGAAGGTCTTGGCCGCGCCCACCGGCATGTATTCGATGAAGCGCACCGCCAGGGGCAGATCCAGGGTCAGGCGGGCGAAGTCCACCAGCTCGTCGTGGTTCAGGCCCTTGAGCAGCACCAGGTTGAGCTTCACGGTCAGGCCGGGCCGGGCCAGGGCGGCCCGGATTCCCTCCCAGACCGCGGCGAAGGCCCGCCGGCCCTCCTCCAGGTCCAGGCCGGTGATGAGGCCGAACCGCTCGGGCCTGAGGGTGTCCAGGCTGACGTTGACCGCCGTGACCCCGGCCTGGCAGATCTGGTCCAGGTGGGCGGCCAGCAGACGGCCGTTGGTGGTCAGGCGCAGGTCCGGCCGGGGGGAGAGCCGGCCCAGGGCCTGGAGCAGGACCGGCAGGTCGCGGCGCAGCAGGGGCTCGCCGCCGGTGAGCCGGATCTTGTCCACCCCCAGGGAATGGGCCACCCGCGCCACCCGGGCCTGCTCCTCCAGGCTCAGGATCTCCTGGTGGTTCAGCTTGGCGATGCCGCTGGGGGGCATGCAGTACAGGCAGCGTTGATTGCAGCGGTCGGTCACCGACAGGCGCAGATAGTGCAACCGCCGACCATAGGGGTCGACCAGGCGCCGGAGGCCCGGGCTCCCCGGGGAGATGTGGTCGGCTTTGGTCATGATTGGAGTGTAGTGCCGGACGGCCGGGGCGTCAATCCTTGCCCCCGGCCGCCAACGGCGCCTGGACCGCCAAGGCCTCCCAGCCCGGCGCGGGTGGAGGCGCGGGCAGGGGCTGGCCGATCAGGACGGCCTCGAATTTTTGCACCAGCCGCTCCAGGAGGCGGTATTCGCCCAACACCTCGCGGTCATAGGCCGAGCGGGGGCTGTGATTCAGCAGTCGGCGGCGCAACTCCCGGTCGTTGAGCTGCTTGCGGCAGATGCGCAGCAGTTTGCGCAAGGAGCGGGGATGCTGCTGACTCATCTCCTCGCCCTCCTGGCTCAGCACATGGACCAGGATGATCAAGATGTGGGCATGCTTGAGCTTGCGCCCGCTGGCGTCGGCCCGGTTTTGGACCAGCTTTTCCAACAGCCGCAGGCGGTGGCTGAGCCTGAGCTCGGCCATCGCCTTGAGCACCTCCTGGTGCAACTCGCGGTTCTTGCTGAACTCCTCGTCCAGGTTGGGATCGTCCAGGAAGCTGGCCAGGACCTTGAGCACCCGATCGAAATTCTCCGGGGTGTAGTCGGCCAGGAGCAGGCGATGCTTGTTCAGCCAACTGCTCAAAAACTTCAGGCGGCTTTTGGTGTCGCCGGTGCCGCCCACCCGCTCCCGCCCCCGGTAGACGATGGTGCCCAGGTGCTCGCCACGCACGATGTCCTGCAGCATCAACAGGCGGTCCTGGTTCAGGCCCAACACGTCCAGGTCCACCTCCTGGCCGGTCTGGGGATGGATGACGGTCTGGGAGAGCACCGACAGGGCGCGGTCTTCCAGGACGTTGTCGGGGTGGTAGTTGTGGTGCTGGTAACGCACCTTGAGGATCACCACCTTGCGGGGCCGGTCCACGAAGAAGCCGCCATCGGCCAGGGCCTGTTCGCCCTCCTTGCGCTCGCAGTGGGCCGCCACCAGGGCCACCTTGCTCACCCGGGGCAGGCGGGTGGTGGCCCCCAGGCTGGTGAGGGTGGTGATGGCCCGGTCGCTGTTGCCCAGCACCTTGACCGCGAAGCGCTCGCGACGGCGCATCAGGCGGCGGGCGAAGAGGGCGGCCGAGGTGTGGCGCTCGCCGCAGATGGGGAATCCGCCCTGCTCCATCAGAAATCGGTAGACGAACAAGCGGTTGGCGGCGTAGCGAGCGTTGTCGCCCTGGCTGAACTTGCCGATGCTTCGGCCCAGACGGCGGATCTCGCCGTCCAGGTCCGAGGGGAAGGAGGCGAAGACCCCGGCCAGGTGGAAGACCCCGGACTCGTCCCGGGCCAGGACGTGGCCGCGATCCATGCGCGAAAGCAGAGGCAGCAGCTGGGTGTAGCGACTGAAGACGGTCAAGGCCTTGCGCCCCATGGTCTGCTCCAGCTCCGGCAGCAGATTGCGGGGCAGGCGTTCGCGCAGCACCGCGCGGTTGGCCGCGGCCCGGCCGGGGTCCGGGGGCTGGCCCTCGGGCAGGAGCTGGTCGTACTGGAAGCCCTCGTCCTGATAGGAGAGCTGGCGGTCCAAGACCACCATGCTGAAGGCGGGCAGATCCTTGTATTCGATGAGGGGGGCGTCGAAGGCCGGAATCAGCTCGCGAGACTCCACCAGGGGGTAGTCGGCGTTATAGGCAGAGAGCAGACCGGCCTCGATGTGCACGAAATCCAGGATCCGCAGCAGATGCTCCAGATCGACGCTGGGCGCCGGCACCGCACACAAATCCCACAGGGGCGTCCCCTGCACCTTCACCTGGCTGAAATACCTCTCGCTGTCCACCATTTTTCAACCCAGTCGGCCGCGGGGAGCCTCTCCCCCACGACCGCGCGGCGGCCGTGGACGGCATCGGTGTAGAAGACCCCTCCCCCGAAGGCTAAGGGATTGAAATGCTTGTACCACGCTGGAAATGCCCGGTCAACCGCGCAAAAACGTCGCGATTCTGGCTGCTCAGGTTGACAGTCAGTCGGCCCTCTGTTATTAATCATCGGCGCGGGGCTGTAGCTCAGCTGGGAGAGCGCATGACTGGCAGTCATGAGGTCGTCGGTTCGATCCCGATCAGCTCCACCAAAGAAAACAAGGGGTTAGGCGGTAACGCCTAGCCCCTCGGTTTTTTTGCGGGCAAGCAATGGGGGAGGTGATCCCCTTGCTTGGACAGTTGGGCGGCCGATTTAAGGTGGAAATGGGTTTCATGCCGCCGCTGCGACCGTCGCCGCGCGGGTCCCGGGCCAGCAGGCCTCGTCCGGGGTTTGTCCGTACAGGCTGGAGCGGGGCCGGCGTTGGTTGTGGTAGGCGATCCAGGTCCCGATGCCCTTCCTGGCCTGACCGCGGGCTCCAATGCAATAAATGCACGCGTGGTTGAGGCTACGCCACAACCGCTCGATCATGACCACCATGACGCCGTCCCTCCCTCGTCCGCCGTGTTTTCCTCCTCACCCGACCGTCCGATTCATGGGGCTAACTTCTCCTCGGTGGTCATGTCTTTGTCTCCTTGGGCTGAATGAGTGCCTCGCAACTCTACACTTCTAGCCCAGCCAGAGACGGCCTGCACTGGCAGGTCATAGCCATCACGGCACAGCGTACCGCTTCTCGCGCCCCCCCGCCTTGACACCCATCCCGTCCTCGCCTAGCCTAGAGCTTATCCCTAACCGGCCACCAGGAGGCGGCTCATGTCCAGCAAGGTCTATTTCGCCGATCTGCGCGCCAACCCCAAGCGCTCCTTCAACGATAAGCTCGACGCCCTGATCCAGTCCCTGGAGCCGGCCCGCCGGCTGAAGCCGGGCGGACTGACCGCCATCAAGATCCACTTCGGCGAGCGGGGCAACACCGCCTTCATCCGGCCGGTGCTGGCCCGGCGCTTCGTGGAGGCGGCCAAGGCGGTGGGCGGCAAGCCGTTCCTCACCGACGCCAACACCCTCTACGTGGGCACCCGGGCCGAGGCGGTCAGCCATCTGATCACCGCCACCGAGAACGGCTTCGCCTACAGCGTGGCCGGCGCGCCGCTGATCATCGCCGACGGCCTGCGCGGGCACTCCTCGGTGGCGGTGCCCCTGGATCTGCCGGAGTGCAAGGAGGCCCACATCGGAGCCGAGATCGTGGAGGCCGACAACCTGATCAGCCTGGCTCACTTCAAGGGCCACGAGCTGGCCGGCTTCGGCGGCACCATCAAGAACCTGGGCATGGGCTGCGCCAGCCGGCGGGGCAAGCTCTTCCAGCACAGCAACGTCAGCCCCGAGGTCAAGCCCAGCCGCTGCATCGCCTGCGGCAGCTGCATCCTGCGCTGCCCGGTGGGGGCCATCAAGCTGGTCAAGCGCGGGACCGACGAGCCCGCGCCCCAGGGTAGCAAGCACCAGGCGCTCAAGGCGATCAAGGACGAGAGCAAGTGCATCGGCTGCGGCGACTGCATTCTGGTCTGTCCCACCGGGGCCATGGAGATCCAGTGGGACGCCCAGATCCCCACCTTCCTGCGCCGGATGGTGGCCTACACCCAGGCGGTGCTCAAGGGCAAGGAGTCGCGCTCTTTGTTCTTCAACTTCCTGACCAACGTCAGCCCCGCCTGCGACTGTTATCCCTTCCAAGACGCTCCCATCGTGGCCGACCTGGGGGTGCTGGCCAGCCTGGACCCGGTGGCCATCGACCAGGCGGCGGTGGATTTGGTCAACCAGGCCCCGGGCAACGCCGACAGTTGCCTGAAGCACGCCCATGAGCCGGGCGGCGACAAGTTCCGCGCCATCTACCCCAAGGTGGACTGGAGCATCCAGTTGGACTATGCCCAGCAGATCGGGCTGGGCCGCCGCGATTATGAACTGGAGCGGGTGTGACCCCCGGGGAGGCCAGCATGATCACCGAACCCAACTTACCCAAGGCCGGCCAGACGCCCCCCTGCCTCAAGGTGGGGGCCCACATCTGCCGGGGCTGCCCCGGCTGGGAGGCGATGCTGGCCGCCGCCGCGCCCGGCGGCCCCTGGCGGGGGGCGCTGATCCATTGCGCCTGCTCCGGACTGAGCCTGCGCCCCGGAGAAGCACCCGCCGCCGCAGATAAAGGTTAGCCGGAGCCGGGGCGGCTCCCATCGCGGAGGCTCGTTGTTGGCCCCGATCCCGTCGGCCCCGCCGCCGGGTGGATGTTTTTCGCCAATCATGGTGATGGGTCAGGTAAAATCCCCCTCATGACCGGCTGGGAACGCCACCTGGGGACGCCATGAAGCTCACTTTCTGGGGAACGCGGGGATCAATCGCGGTGCCAGGACCGAACACCCTGCGCTATGGCGGCAACACCACCTGCCTCGCCCTGGATATCGAGGGCCAGCCGCCGGTGGTCTTGGACGCCGGCACCGGCATCCGCGCCCTGGGGCTCAAGATGCTGCGGGACCGGACCGGACCCTTGCGGGTGAACCTTTTGATCACCCATCTGCACTGGGATCACCTGCTGGGCTTTTTGTTC
This sequence comes from Desulfarculus sp., assembly GCA_020216805.1. GTDB lineage: Bacteria > Desulfobacterota > Desulfarculia > Desulfarculales > Desulfarculaceae > JACRDC01. The sequence goes on from JAIWNN010000087.1 coordinate 9,636, forward strand.
TTCCATCCGGCCTATTGTCCCGACGTTAGCATCCACCTGGGCGGCTGGCCCCGCTGCCTGGAAGGCATCCAGGGGCTGTTCGATTCCCAGCGCGGCGACGGTCACTTCCCGGTGATGTTCCAGCAGCTGCCCAGCCGGATCATCCGGGACGAGGCCCTGTTGGCCCCCCGCTTCGACCTGGGCCCGGTGCGGGTCCAGACCATCCCCCTCAATCATCCCCAGGGCGGCGTCGGCCTGCGCTTTTCCCGTAACGGACGCGCCTTCGTCTTTCTGACCGACAACGAGCTGGGGGGAGCGCGTGGGCCCCAGTTGGACGACTACGCCCGCTTCTGCCAGGGGGCCCAGTTGCTGATCCACGACGCCCAATACCTGCCCGAGGAGATGGACCACCACCGGGGCTGGGGCCATTCCGACTGGCGCTCGGCCCTGGAGTTGGCCCAACGGGCCGGAGTGGAGCGCCTGATCCTGACCCACCACGACCCCAACCGGGGCGACGATGCCATCGACGCCATGCTGGACCAGGCCCGCTACCAGGCCGGGCCGCACCTGGTGGTGGAAGCGGCCCACGAGGGGCTGAGCCTGGCCATCTGACACTCACGCCGGCGGCCAGCCAGACGCCCCCTTGGTCGGCGGCGGGGCGTGACCGGTGACTCCTGCCATGGCCTAGGAGCGGGAGAGCCGCTTCGGATCGCCCCGGCCGGGGATGCGGTTGGCGACCGTCGCGGCCGCAGCGGGGCCGTCGCCGTCCGGCCGGCCAGGGGCGGCGGGGTGGGGCTTCGCGCCCAATAGCCGCACCAGCCGCCGCAGGGCCTGGCGCAGCTCCTCGGCCTGGCCGTCCAGTTGGTGGGATGCCTCGGCCGAGGTCTGGGCCTGACGGGCGTTGCCGCTGGTCAGGGCCTCGATCTGATCCACCGCCCCACCCACCTGGCCCAGCCCCTGGGCCTGGTCGCGGTTGGAGTCGGCGATCTCGGCGATGAGCCGGGCCACCTCCTCGGCCGCCCCGGCCACCCGCTGGAAGCCTTCCCTGGTCTGGCCCATTTGCGCGGCGCCGCGCCGGATGCTGGCCACCGTCTCCTCGATCAGGACCTGGGTGTTCTGGGCGGCCGCGGCCGCGCGCTGGGCCAGATTGCGCACCTCGCCGGCCACCACCGCGAAACCGGCCCCGGCCTCCCCAGCCCGGGCCGCCTCCACCGCCGCGTTCAAAGCCAGCAGGTTGGTCTGGAAGCTGATCTCGTCGATGGATTTGACCACCTTGCCGATCTCGGACCCGGCCCGGGCGATCTCCTCCATCGAACCCGCGGTCTGTTCCATGTCCTGGGCGGCCTGGGCGAGGAACTGTCGGGCCTGGGCCATTAGGTCCTCGGCCTGGCCCGAGTTCTCGGCCGTGGTCCGCACCATGGCGCTGACCTGCTCCAGGGCCGCCGAGGTCTCCTGAATCTGGGCCGCCTGCTGGCTCGAACCCTGGGCCACCTCGTCGGCCGCCCGCCAGACCAGGCGGCTGGATTGGGCCACCCGCTCGGCGCTCTGGCCCAGGTCGGCGGTGACGGCCAGCATGGAGCGGGTGATGGAACGGGCCAGCCACAGACCCACCAGGGCCACCAGCACGATGCCGCCGGGAATCAGGATGGCCAGGAAGGCCTTGCCCTTGACCCGCTCCTCCAGGGTCAGCCGGGTGCTCTGCTCCAGGCGCTCCTGGCTGGCCTTGGCTTGGCCGGAGATCAGCTCCGTCAACCGGCGCAGGCTGTCGCGCCCGACCTCCAGGCGACCCTGGGCCAGTTCGTCGCGGTGCCGCTCCCAGAGCGAGGCGGCCTGGCCCAGGTCGGCCGCGCGGTCCTCCAGGCGGGCGACCTCGTCCAGACGCTGGCGCAGGCGGGAAAGTTGGTCTGCCACCCTGGCGGCCTGGGCCTGGGCGGCCTGGGCCAGGGAGGGCTTTTCCGTCGCCGGCGCGGCCAGGGCCCGGGTCTCCACCAGGCCCAGGCTCAGCAGGCTCGCTTCCAGCTCGCGGGCGGCGGTCACCGCCGGGGCGTGGGCGTTGAGCAGTAGCACCAGATTGTTTAGAACCCGGGTGGTGTGGATGAAACCAATGGCCCCGACCGCGGCCACCAGGGCGATGGCCCCCAGGAAACCCAACCAGATCTTGCTCTTGACCGAAAGCGTCATCAAATCCCCTCGCGAAGCACGGCCCGCCGCCTTCCACCCGGGCAGGCGAGGAGGCGGGGTTGGCGGTTGGCGAGGGGTGATCGGCCCCGCGCCGCATGGGTTGTCGTGCGGTGGATGGAATATATCACAGCGCGGGCGCGGAGCGGGCGCAAAGAAATCACCGGTGGGCGTGGGGCATTTGACGAAGCCCGCGGCCTTGGATATGCTGCCAAGGCAAGCAGATGGCCGACACTCGACCAGGGAGGGCCCCACGGTGGCCGATCGAGAGCACACCCGCAACTTCAGCATCATCGCCCATATCGACCATGGCAAGTCCACCCTGGCCGACCGGCTGATCCAGGCCTGCGGCATGGTGAGCGACCGCGAGTTCTACAACCAACTCTTGGACAACCTCTATCTGGAGCAGGAGCGGGGCATCACCATCAAGAGCCAGGCCATCACCCTGCCCTACACCGCCAAGGACGGCCAGACCTACGAGCTGAACCTGATCGACACCCCCGGTCACGTGGACTTCACCTACGAGGTCAGCCGGGCCTTGAGCTCCTGCGACGGGGTGATCCTGGTGGTGGACGCCAGCCAGGGGGTGGAGGCCCAGACCCTGGCCAACCTCTACCTGGCCATGGAGCACGACCTGACCGTGGTGCCGGTGATCAACAAGATCGACCTGCCCTCGGCCGACGTGGAGGCCACCCGGCTGCAGATCAGCGAGGACCTGGGTCTGGACGGCGACGAGGCCATCGCCATCAGCGCCAAGGACGGGATCAACATCGAGGCGGTGCTGGAGGCGGTGGTGCAGAAGCTGCCCCCGCCGGCCGGCGACCCCGAGGCCCCCCTCCAGGCCCTGATCTTCGACGCCCAGTACGACCCCTACCGCGGCACCGTGATCAGCGTCCGGGTGGTCAACGGCCGCTTGAAGGCCGGCGACCTGATCCACTTCATGCACGTGGGCGCGGACTACAAGGTGGAGGAGGTGGGGGTCTTCGGCCTCAAGCGCGTCCCCACGCCGGTGCTCACCGCCGGCCAGGTGGGTTACGTCATCGCCGGGGTCAAGACGGTCAGCGACACCAGCGTGGGCGACACCATCACCCACCAGGAGCGCCCGGCGACCGCCCCCTTGCCCGGCTTCCGCGAGATCAAGCCGGTGGTCTTCTCTTCCATCTACCCGGTGGCCACCGACGACTACCCCGACCTGGCCGACGCCATCGAGAAGCTCAAGCTCAACGACGCCGCCCTGATCTACCACAAGGACACCTCGCAGGCCCTGGGCCATGGTTTCCGCTGCGGTTTCCTGGGGCTGCTGCACCTGGAGGTGGTCCAGGAACGCCTGGAGCGGGAGTTCGGCCTGTCGCTGGTGCTGACCGTGCCCAGCGTCAGCTATCACGTTTATCTCAACGACGGCTCCATGATCGAGGTGGAGAACCCCGCCTATTTCCCCGACCCCAGCCGCATCGAGCGCTGCGAGGAGCCCTACATCAAGGCCACCATCCTGATGCCCGAGCGCTACATCGGCGCGGTGATGCAGCTCTGCCTGGACCGCCGGGGCCTGAACCCCAAGTACCACTACCCCACCAAGGGCCGGGTGGAGCTTTCCTTCGAGCTGCCCCTGGCCGAGGTGATCTACGACTTCTACGACAAGCTCAAGACCGTCACCCAGGGCTACGGCTCCTTTGATTACGAGCTGATCGACTACCGCCAGGGCGACCTGGTCAAGCTTGACATATTGGTTAACGGCGAGAAGGTCGACGCGCTTTCCACCCTGGTCCATCGCGAGCGCGCCCGCATCCGAGCTCTGCACGCGGTGAACAAGCTCAAGGACACCATTCCCCGCCAGCAGTTCAAGATCGCCATCCAGGGCGCCATCGGCGGCACCATCATCGCCCGCAGCACCATCAACGCCTTCCGCAAGGACGTCACCGCCAAATGCTATGGCGGCGATGTCAGCCGCAAACGCAAGTTGTTGGAAAAGCAGAAGGAAGGCAAGAAGCGCATGAAAGTGGTGGGCTCGGTGCCCATCCCCCAGAAGGCATTCCTGGCGGTGCTGCAAAGCGACACCGACGAATAGCCCTAAATTAAAGATGTTAGCTATGGTCTAACCTTAGACTTGACAGCGGGCTTCCCCGCTTCCTATGATCTTTCCGGCACATTCCCAGCTTGAATATAGCTATTTTGTAGCCGTGCGGATTGGGAGCCGCCACGGTCGCGGAAACACAAGGGAGGAAGAAATGGAACCCACTAACTGGGGTCAAGCGTGGAGCATCGTCGGCGGTGGCCTGCTGACCACCTTCGTCATCATGACCCTTTTGGCCGTGATCACCAACATGCTGGGCAAGCTGTTCGTTTCCATAGAGAACCGTAAAGAGGCCCAGGGTGAGGAGGCCAAGCGATGAACTGGTATGAATACCACGACGGCATTCTGAAGATCATGGGGGTGCAGATGGGCTTCGCCAATCTGACCCTGCCCCAGTTCATCATGATCCTGATCGGTCTGGGCTATATCTACCTGGCCATCAGGAAGGAATGGGAGCCCTACGAGCTGCTGCCCATCGGCGCGGGCATGATCCTGGCCAACCTGCCCCTGGCCGGCCTTACCAGCCAGCCCGAGCCCGGCATGACCGCGGGCATGGCCGGCGTGCTGGGCATCATCCTCAAGTACGGCCTGTACCTGTGGACCATCCTGCCCCAGTTCATCTTCTTCGGCATCGGCGCGCTGACCGACTTCAGCCCCCTGATCGCCAATCCCAAGGCCTTTCTGCTGGGGGCCGCGGCCCAGTTGGGCATCTTCACCGCCTTCCTGGGGGCGCTGGCCATCGGCCTGCTGGTGCCGGAGTGGGGCTTCTCCATCAAGGAGGCCTGCTCCATCGGCATCATCGGCGGCGCCGACGGTCCCACCACCATCTACACTACCGGCCTCCTGGCCCCGGACATCATGGGCATCACCGCCACCGCGGCCTATTCCTACATGGCCATGGTGGGCATCATCCAGCCGCCCATCATCAAGCTGATGACCAGCAAGGCGGAGCGGGCCATCTACATGAAGCCGGTGCTGCGCAAGGTTTCGCGCATCGAACGCATCATTTTCCCGATCTTCGCCATGCTCCTGATCATCCTGCTGATTCCCAAGAGCGCGCCCCTGGTGGGCTTTTTGTTCCTGGGCAACCTTTTCCGCGAGTCCGGGGTGGTGGAGCGGCTGTCCAACACCGCCCAGAACGAGCTGATCAACATCATCACCATCCTGCTGATGCTGGGCATCGGGGCCTCGATGCCGGCCGAGAAGGTGGCCGAGCCCCGCACCCTGTTGGTGCTGGGGCTGGGTCTGTTGGCCTTCGCCTTCAGCACCGTGGGCGGCGTGGCGTTGGGCAAGCTCATGAGCAAGTTCAGCAAGACCCCCCTGAACCCCATGATCGGGGCCAGCGGCGTCAGCGCGGTGCCCATGAGCGCCCGCATCGTCCACAACCTGGGCCAGGAGGCCAACAAGCGCAACTACCTGCTGATGCACGCCATGGGTCCCAACGTGGCCGGCGTCATCGGTTCGGCGGTGGCTGGCGGCTACTTCCTGGGCCTGTTCATCAACTTCTAGGCGAAGCCAAACTCCCACGCCGCGGCCCGCGGGGGATTCCCCCG
>JAIWNN010000164.1 GCA_020216805.1 Desulfarculus sp.
GCGGTCCCGGGGGCGGACCAACCACCCGCCCCCCTGCCTCCCTCCCTCCCCCCAGCCGGGGGCGGGGCCCTCCACGGACCCCGCCCCCGTTTTCTTTTCCGGCCACCTGCGGTCCGCGCCTGGGCTATCATGGGCCGACAACCGGAACAACCACAACGAGGGAGGCGAGCGATGGAGACCACGCGGGCCATGGTGACGACCGAACCCGGGCGCATGGAGATGCGCGAGTATCCCCTGCCGGCCATCGGGGAGGATGACGGCATCCTCAAGGTGGAGCTGGTGGGGGTCTGTGGCTCGGACCCCGGCATCTTCAAGGGCAAGGCCTCCCGCGCCCCCCGGCCCTATCCCCTGATCCTGGGCCACGAGATCGTGGGCCGCGTCCACCGCGCCGGGGCCAAGGCCCTGGCCCGCTGGGGGGTGGCCGAGGGCGAACGGGTGATCGTGGAATACGCCTTTGGCTGCGGGGTCTGCCCCGCCTGCCGGGCCGGGCGCTACACGGTCTGCGAAAAGATGCTCTGCTACGGCTCCATGGTCTCCTGCGCCGAGCCGCCGCATCTCTACGGGGCCTACGCCGACTATCTCTACCTGCCGGCCCGGGCCATGGTCCACCGCATCGGCGACGGCGTCAGCCCCGAGGTGGGGGTGCTGATCGGGGCGGTGCTGGGCAACGCGGTGCGCTGGCTCAGCCGCATCGGCGGTTTGCGCCTGGGCATGAGCGCGGCCATCGTGGGGCCGGGGCAGCAGGGCATGGCGGCCACGGTGGTGGCGGCCGAGTCCGGGGCCGAGCCGATCATGGTGGTGGGCCTGTCGCGCGACGCCGAGCGCCTGGAGCTTTGCCGCCGCTTCGGCGCGCACCTGGCCATCGCCGCCGACCAGGAGGACCCGGCCGAGGCGGTGCTCCGGGCCACCAAGGGCGCGGGGGCCCAGGTGGTGATGGACGTCTCCGGCCATCCCTCGGGCGCGGCCACCGCCCTGGCCCTGGCCGGCAGCGGGGCGGCGGTGGTGCTGCCCGGGCTCTACGGGGCCACCACCCAGGTGCCGCTGCTCTTGGACAAGGCGGTCTTCAAGGAACTGCGTCTGCTGGGGGCCTACTCCCAGGACTACGAGGCGGTGGAGGCGGCCATCACCCTGGCCAAGCGCACCAAGCTGCCGCTCACCGACATGATCAGCCACCGCTTTCCGCTGGAGCGGGCCGAGGAGGCGGTGCGCCTGGTGGGCGGCGAGGGGCCGGTGACGCCGCTCAAGGTGGTGCTGGACCCCAGCCTCTGACCCGCCCGGCCGCCCATGGCGGCCAGGCCTACAGTGGCAGCTCGATCAGGCGCGAGGGGATGGGGCAGGTCAGGGTCGGCGGCCCCTGGGGGTTGACGATGACGGTGTTTTCCAGCCCCACCGGGCCCTCGTCCAGGACGATCTTCAGCTCCAGGGCGTAGGCCTCGTGGGCCCGGACCCGCTCCTGGCTGCCTTTGAGCAGGTAAGGCGGCGCGCCCAGCTCCAGGCCCAGGCCATGGGCCACGAATTTGATGCGCTGGTCCGCGCGGCCCAGGAAAACCTCGGCCATGCCGTGGCTGGCGGCCACCTCCACCGCCAGGTCGAAGAGCTCGCCGCTGACCGCGCCGGGCCGGAGGCCCTCCAGCAGGGCCTTCTCCACCGCCACCAGGGCCTGGTGGGCGCGGTGGACCTGATCCGGGGCCGAGCCCAGACAATAGGTGCGGGTCTGGTCGGTCTGGTAGCCGGCCAGGCACACGCCAAAGTCTACCAGGATGGGCTGGTGGGGCCGCAGGGGCTTGGCGCTGGCCCCCTGGGGGAAGGCCGGGGAGAGGCCGCAGCCGGCGAAGGCGGCGTCGATGGCCCCGGGCACCGAGCCCTCCGGTCCGCTGACCAGGTGCCAGCTATAGGGCTCCATGAACGAGCCACGGGTGCGCAGGATGTCGACGTGGCCGCGCGCGATGGCCGCGCCCACCATCTGGCCCGCCACCGCGATCTCGCTGACCCCGGGCGCGAGCCACCCCGGCAGCAGCGCGTAGACCTCGGCCGCCAGCGCGCCGCTTTTCAGCATCATCTCGCGCTCGAAGGCGTCCTTGACCCCCTTGACCTCGAGCACCGCCGGGGCGGCGTCGACGATCTCCACCCCGGGCAGGCGCTGTCGCCAGCCCAGGAGGTCCCGGGCGCTGAGCACGTCCAGGCACAAGCCCAGGCGGGCCTTGGCCGGCAGGGTCTCCAGCAGGTGCGCCGCCACCTCGCCCAGGCCGTTGACGGCCACCACCGGCACCCGGCTTTCGGCCGCGGCCCGGCCGGAGTGGCGGCGGGCCAGGAACCGGGCCCGGCCTTCAGCGTCCACCACCGCCACCCCCTGCTGCATGCTGCCGGTGGCGTAGTAGATGTCGGTGGCGCCGGTCAAGACTAGGGCCGCCAGGCCGGCCTGGCGGCAGACCTGGGCCAGGGCGGCCACCCGGGCGGCGATCATTTCGGCCGGCACCAATTGATAGAAGGGGGGGAAGTCGAAATTCACGCCGCGTCTCCGACCAGTCCCGGGGCCAGCTCCAGCCAGGCCGCCACCAGGGCGGCGGTGGCGGCCAGATCGTCCAGGTGCAGAAGCGAGACCGGGCTGTGGATGTAGCGGGTGGGCAGGCTGACCACGGCGGTGGGCACCCCGGCCCGGGAGGTGTGGATGGCCCCGGCGTCGGTGCCGCCATAGGGCGGCAGCTTGCGTTGCCAGGCCACCCCGGCCCGGCGGCCGGCCTGTTCCAGCGACTCCACCAGCCGCCAGGGCACCACGATGCGGCCGTCGGCCACGGTGATGGCCGGACCACGGCCCAGGATGGCCGGATGGCGGGCCGGCTCCACCCCGGGGGTGTCGCCCACCGTGGCCTCCACGCACAGGGCCAGGTCCGGGGCCACGCCAAAGGCGGCGGCCGCCGCCCCGCGCAGGCCCACCTCCTCGGCCACCGAGAAGTTGCAGCACAGGGCGAAAGGCGGCGGGGACTGGGCCAGGCGCAGGAAAAGCTCCACCAGGATGGCGCAGCCGGCCCGGTCGTCCAGGTTGCGGGCGTAGTAGCCGCGCTCGCCCAGGCGGCCGTGGCCGGCGTCGAGCACCCCTGGGGCGCCGATCTCGATGCCGGCGGCGTGCACGCTGGCCGCGTCCATCAGGCCGGTGTCGATGTAGATTCGTTCCCATGGCAGGGCCTTGTCGGCCTCGCCCGGCTTCTCCACATGCGGCGGAGTCAGCCCCACCAGACCGGGGAGGTGGATGCCGGGCCGGGGTTGCAGGATCACCCGGCTGCCGGGCAGGAGACGCTGGTCCAGGCCGCCCAGGGCGGCCACCCGCAAGCTGCCGTTGTCCTCCACCCGTTGCACGATGAAGCCCACCTCGTCCAGGTGGGCGTCCAGCATCACCCGGGGCCGGGCCTCGGGGTTGAGCCAGAGTTGCAGGCTGCCCAGGGGGTCCACCACCACCCGGTGGGCCCGGTCGCCGGCCAGATCCAGCACCGCCTGGCGGGCCTCGTCCTCGCGCCCCGGCGGGGCCACCGGCGTCACCAGCCGGTCCAGAATCGCGATCAGGTCCATTTACACCTCATGCCGGGCCAGTCAATCTTCAAGCCAATCGTCGCCCCTGCCGTGGGCTGGTCCAGCGCGACCCTACGCGGGGCGGGGAAAGCAGACGGCGGGGGTGACCCCGCCCCCACGAGGAACGCTGTTCCCGACCCGGGAGCGCTCCCACCGGAGTTTTGCAGGCCATTTCCACCCTTGGCGGCTTTAGTGGCGGGTGGCTTCGTCGTCGGGTTGGCCGGCGAAGTAGGCCCGCAGGAAATAAAAGCCCTGGGGCGCGCTCTCGCAGCGGATTGGCGCGCTCTCCAGTCGGCCCTGGTGGACCAGCATCTCGTAGAGGTCGTTGACCAGGGTGGAGAAAAGCTCCAGGTCGGAGCGCGATTGCAGGTAGCTGGCCATCAACTCCACGAAGTCGCGGCCGATCTCGAAGTTCTGCACCACCTGCCATAGGTGCAGTTCGTCGTCGCTGCCCACGTAGGCCAGGTGGGGGCAGCGCTTGAGCTCCTTGATCTGCCGGCCCAGGCGCAGGCGGTTCACGGTCTGGCAGAAGGGGCAGGCCGCCTCGATCACCTGGCCGCCCTGGGGCGGCGGCGGGGCGTGCAGGGCCAGGCCGGAGGCGTCCAGGCCCAGGCGAGGGGAGAGCCGGGCCAACAGGCCCAGGTCCGGCCGCGCCCCGGTGACCGCCCCGGCCCAGGCGGTCCAGGCCTCCACCAGCGCCCCGGCGCGCAGG
>JAIWNN010000165.1 GCA_020216805.1 Desulfarculus sp.
ATGCCGGCCATGCTGGAGGCGGCGCGGGCGGCGGCCTCCCTGGCCCGGGCCGGCGGCCAGGCCCCGGGCTCGCGCGGGGTGGAGGCGAGGCCCCCGCGCCATCGGCCCGGCCTGGACCTCTACCCCATGGCCAAGCCCTGGCCCGAGGTCGGCGCCGAGGAGCGCATCGCGTTGCTCAAGAGCGCCGGGGAGCGCATGGCCGCGGCCGACCCCCGGATCAAGCAGACCCTGCTCCAGTTCCACGACGGCACCGGCCGGATCATGGTGGCCAACAGCGAGGGCGTGTTGCGCAGCGACCTTCGCCCCCGCACCAGCTTCTACACCTCCTGCGTGGCCGAGGACAACGGCCGGCGGGAGAGCAACTACCGCGATCTGACCACCCGGGCCGGTTTCGAGGTCTACGGACGGGATCTGGTGCTGGCCCAGGCCGAGGAGACGGTGCGCGCCACCCTGGAGCTGTTCGAGGCCAGACCGGTGGCGGCCGGGGAGATGCCGGTGGTGCTGGCCCCGGGCTCCTCGGGCATCCTTTTGCACGAGGCCATCGGCCACGGCCTGGAGGCGGACTTCAACCGCCGGCGCATCAGCACCTACGCCGAGCGCCTGGGCCAGACGGTGGCCGATCCCCAGGTGACCATCGTGGACGACGGCACCATCCCCCACTCCCACGGGGCCATCAACTTCGACGACGAGGGCGGCGACAGCCGGCGCACGGTGTTGGTGGAAAAGGGCAAGCTGGTCAGCTACCTGCATGACCGGCTCAGCGCCCGGTGGTACCAGACCGCCTCCACCGGCAGCGGCCGCCGCCAGAGCTTCGAGTACGCGCCCATGCCCCGGATGCGGGCCACCTTCATGGAGGCCGGCCCCCACGACCCCCAGGAGATCATCGCCTCGGTCAAGCGCGGGCTCTACGCGGTGCAGTTCAGCAACGGCCAGGTGAACATCGGGGCCGGGGACTTCTCGTTTTATGTCAAGACCGGCTATGCCATCGAGGACGGCCGGCTGACCCACCCGGTGAAAGACGTCAACGTGGTGGGCAACGGCCCCCAGGCGCTATCCCGCATCAGCCGGGTGGGCAACGACCCGGCCCTGGCCACCGCCGGCTACATGTGCGGCAAGCTGGGCCAGAGCGTGCCGGTGAGCCAAGGGCTGCCCACCACCCTGGTCAGCGGCCTGAACGTGGGAGGCAGCCGTGGCTGAGAAGACCTTGGGCATGATGCAATCCGTGGCCGAGGCGGCCCTGGCCGCGGCCAAGAAGGCCGGGGCCGGCCAGGCGGCGGCCGGGGTCTCGCGCTCGCGCTTCGTGGACGTGGCCTTCCGCGATGGGGCCCTGGAGAAGGCCCAGGCCTCCACCCGGCAGAGCCTCTCTCTGCGCCTTTTCGTGGACGGCCGCTACGCCGCCCACTCCACCAGCGACCTACGGCCCGAGGCCCTGGGCGAGTTCGTGAACCAAGCGGCGGCGCTGACCCGGCAGTTGGAACCCGACCCGGAGCGCAGCCTGGCCGATCCGGCCCGCCACGCCCGGGGTCCGGCCCCGGACCTGGGGTTGTGGGACGCGTTTCTGGCCGAGTCGCCCACCTCGCGCTGGGTGGAGATCGCCCGGCGCATGGAGGACCTGGCCCGGGTGGCGGGCGAGAAAGCCGGCCAATTGGTCAACGCCAGCGGCAATGGGTATATGGAGGTGAGCCGCGAGATCTTGGCCACCAGCGATGGCTTCCTGGGGGCCCAGGAGGAGACCGGCGCTTTCGCGGTGGCGGGGGTGGTGCTGATGGATCCCGAGCAGGCGGGCAAGCGCCGCAGCGGCTACTTTTGGCGGGGTGGCCACGCTCTGACCGATCTGGACCACCCGGCGGTGCTGGAGGGCATCGCGGCGGAGGCTGCCATCCGGGCCGCGCGCCAGTTCGGGGCCCGGCCCGGACCCTCGGGGCGCTTCCCAGTGCTGGTGGAGAACCAGGCCGCCATGCGCCTGGTGGGCGACCTGCTGGCCTGCCTAAACGGCCCCACCCTGCAACAGGGCAAGAGCTATCTGCGCGAAAAACTGGGTCAGGTGGTGGCTGGTCCGCTGCTGACCATCAGCGACGAGCCCTTGCTGCCCGGCGGCTTCGGCTCGCGCTGGTACGACAGCGAAGGCGTGGCCGCCCAAAGCCTGCCCCTGATCAGGGCCGGACGGCTGGAGCACTTTTATCTGGACACCTATCACGCCCGCAAGCTCAACCTTTCGCCCACCACCGGCGGCAGCAGCAACGTGGTGCTGGCCCCCAGCCACGGCCTGGGTTTTGACCAGATGCTGGCCGGGGTCAAGCGGGGCCTGGCGGTCACCAGCTTCCTGGGCGGCAATTTCAACTCCACCACCGGGGATTTTTCCTACGGCGTGCAGGGCCTCTGGATCGAGGACGGACAGCCGGCCCACGCGGTGGAAGGCATGAACCTGGCCGGCAATTTCGGTGGGCTGTGGGAGGGTCTGGCCGCGGTGGGCGACGACCCCTTTCCCTACGCCAAGCTGCGGGCGCCCAGCCTGCTCTTTTCCGAGGTCCAACTGGCCGGCGGCGGGCTTGCCTGAGCCGCCGAAGCTGGGGTAAGGTCCGGGCAATCATTTTCGCCACGGGAGGCAGCATGGGATTGTTCAAGGGCGCGGCCACCCTGACCCGCTACCAGGTCAAGGGCGACACTCCGCCGGATTTCTGGGAGTTCGTGGACCGGCGCATCCGGGCCAATGTCTTCCTGGACATCGAGGACAGCACCGAGGAGCAGTCGGTGGGCTGGTGCTCGGCCCATGATTTCCTGGACACCACCTTCGCCTACGCCTCCTACGCCTTGGATCCCTACATCGTCCTGGGGCTAAGAGTGGACCGGCGCAAGGTGGCGGCCAGCCTGGTGCGCAAGTACCTACGCCTGGAGATCAAAAAGGCCCTGGCCGTTCGCGAGGGCCGGGCCCTGTCGCGCCACGACCGCGAGGAGCTGAAAGAGAAGGTGGCCTTCGACCTGATGCGCCGCACCCCGCCCGCCACCCAGGTCTTCGAGGTGGTCTGGGACACGGCCAAGAGCGAGGTCTGGCTGGGATCCGCCGGCCGGGGAGTGCGCGACCTCTTCGAGGACCATTTCAAGCGCAGTTTCGACCTGGCCCTGTGGCCGCGCCTGCCCTACCTGCTGGCCGGCGACCTGCTGGGTCCGGGATCCCTGGCCACCCGGCTGGAGGAAGCCCGCCCCTTGAGCCTGTACCGCGCGGAGGCCTGAGATGGACCTGTTGGCCCTGCTCAACGAAAAAGTGTTCCTGGGTCAGGAGTTCCTGACCTGGCTCTGGTATTGCTCCGAGGAGGAGCCGTCCCAGGAGCTGCCCGACGGCCGTCAGGTGGAGATCATGCTGGGCGACCGCCTGGTGCTGGGGCCGATCATGGGCCAGGAGGGGGCGCGGGTGACGGTGCGGGGCCGCGAGGTCTCCCTGGCCGAGGCCCGCCAGGGGTTGAGACGCGGCAAGCTGGTGGAGGGCCTGCGTTTGGGGCTGATCATCGACGGCGAGGAGTTCTGGCTGGGGCTCAACGCAGCCGAACTGGCCATCAGCGGCCTCAAGACCCCGGCCAGCGTCCCGGCCGAGGGCGGACCCGAGGGGTTGGACGGGTTGGTCCTGGAGCGAGTGGCCCTGATTGACGGGGCGGTGCGGGCCCTTGAAGGGCTGCTGGTGACCTTCCTGCGCGGCCGGTTGGCCGACGAGACCGGCGGCGAGCTCTGGGCGCGACTGATGGATTGGGCCCAGGGCCAAGGGGCCGAGGCCTAAGCCATGGCCTCGCCCGCGCGGCTTCTGGTGATGGTGCTGGTGGCGGTGGCGGTGTCCCTGGCCATGGTGCTGGTGGTCACCAACCGTATGCTGCCGTCCGCCCAGATGCCGGTGCTCTGGGAGCGGATGCTCCTTTTCGGGCTATCGCCCGCGCCCCTGGTGCGCGAATGGTTCGGGGCCAGCCCGCCGCCCCTGGTGCGCGACCTGGCCGTGACCTGGTGGAAGGCCCAGCCCCTGACCTGGTGGTGGCTGCCGGTCCTGGTGCTTGTGGCCCGCTGGCTGGTCTTGCGCCTGGGCCGGCGGAAGAAGGTCTAGGTGTAGATGCTAAATAGGTTGTCCACATGGTTCCGAGCATGGAGACTGGTGATTGAGCGTCACCCAGACTCTTGCACGGAGGTCCACG
>JAIWNN010000088.1 GCA_020216805.1 Desulfarculus sp.
GGGCCGGGCCGGCGGCCAGGGCGGGCTGGGCGGGCTGGGCCGAGCCGGCCAGCAGGGGGCCGGCGGCGACCACGATGCGGTAGATGGCCTCGGCGGTGCGGATGGTCAGCGAGCCTCCGCTCAGTTCCAACGTGATCTCGGGAGGGTTGGCGGCCATGTCAGTTGCCTTTCGCCTTGGTTTTGCCGTTGCGCCCCGGGGCGCCCAGGTAACGGTCCCGCTCGGAATAGATGCATCCGCAATAGGCCTGGCGGTAGAGGCCCAAGGTCTGGCTCAGGGCCACGCCCTCGCGCCAGCGTGGCCGCCAGTCGCGGTAAAGAAACTCCACCCCGCGCTCCTTGGCCACCGCCTGACCCACCGCGCGGATCAGGTCGTGCTTCTGGCGCACGCTGTAGAGCAGCGTGGTGCTGAAGGCGTCGAATCCCGCCCGCCGGGTCATGCCCGCCGCCCGGTCCAGACGCTGGTGGAAACAAAAGGCGCAGCGCTGGTTTTCGCGAAACACCACCTGTCGCAGCCAGGACTCGGGGTCGTACTCGTCCTGCACGGTCAAGGGCAGACCCTCGGCCGCAGCCCAACCCTCCAGGGTCTCCCGGCGGCGGCGGGACTCCTGGTAGGGCTGGATGTTGGGGTTGTAGAACAGCCCCCGCAGCTCCAGGCCCTGGTCGCGCAGCTCCCGCACCGGCATCAAGGCGCAGGGAGCGCAACAGATATGCAGGAGCACTCTCATCCCGGCGTCCGCCGCGGTCCCTCCCGGCCCGGCGTCGCCAGCGGGCGGCAGCTGCGGGCCGTACTTTCCATTTTAGAATCCCCGGCGCGAAAAAACCAGCCGCATGAAGGGGTTCAGGCGGCGGCCTCCAGTTCCAGCACCAGGATCAGGCCCAACACCGCCAGACATTCCAGGTCCAGGAAATTGGGCGCGGTGAGGTCGTAGAAGAGCTTGGCCTCGGCCGGGAAGTCCTCGTCGGCGTCGTTGAAGGTGATCATCAGCGGCAGCCGGGGCAGGGCCGAAAAGCGCCAGGCCGCGTCCACCCGGGCCTCGCTGACCGCCGGCTCTCCCCCCAGGGCCCGGGCCGCCCGGGCCAGGGCGGGCATCCGGCCGGAGAAGCTCTGGGCCAGGCGGCCCTCCACGGTCAGGGCCAGGTTGCGGGCGAAATCCGCCCCGCCGGGCAGCTCGCGGTAGGGCGCGAAACGCCCCGATTCCTCGCCCCGGCCGCCGTGCAGCAGGTAATAGGCCAGCACGATGCGGTGGGTGAAGGCCGCCTCGCCTCCATCGGCCGCCCACACCCCCTCTCGGTCCACCAGATAGTCCCGGCCCAGGAAAGGAACCCGCACCGCGCCATCCCGCCAGTCCAGGCCCAAATCGGCGGCGTGGCCGGCCAGGTCGGTCCCGGCCAGGCGGGTGACCAGGCCGGCGTAGACCTGTTCGTAGACCTCGGGCCGTTCGCTGTCGAACATCGCTAGAGTCCGGGGGTGACCGGGGGAACGCGGTCCTTTAGCATCAGGTCGATCAGCTCGCGCAGGGCCCCGCCCCCGCCGGGGCGCGACAGGGTCAGATGGGCCGCGCTGCGGCACCAGGGGTCGGCCCCGGCCACCGCCGCCGCGGTGCCGGCGATGTTCATGGCCGGCAGGTCGTCCAGGTCGCAACCGACGTAACAGAGGTGGCGCGGCTGACTCATGTGCTCGAAGATGATGGCCTGCAGGCAGAGGTTCTTCTTGCCGTTGTGCTCGCGGAAGGTCACCCCGTTGGCCGCCGCCCAGCGCACCGCCGGCTGGTAGCCCTGGCGGGCGATGACCACCGCCTGGTTGCCCTCGGCCAGCCAGGCCATGAGGCCCAGCTCGTCGGCCCGCAGGGTGGCGGCGCTCTGGCGGCCCTGGTCGTCGGTGTAGGTGCGGCCGTCGCTGACCACGCCCTCGAACTCGAACACCAGCAGCTTGACCAGGCCCAGGCGCTCGGTGGATGTCATCTCGTCCATGGGCTTCTGCGGGGTGATTTCCATCGTTTCTTCCCGGCTAGAGGATCAACGCCGCCCGCCGGCGGATTCCGGAGGGGGCCTTGCGGGCGCGCGTGGCCGCACGCCGTCCAGGTATAGCAATCTTGGCGGCGGCTTGGCAAGCCGCCCGGATCACGCCGCCAGGCCGCCCACCAGATCGGCCACCGCCGTGACGCCTTGGTCGGCGCAGAAGTCCTCCAACTCGGCCGCCACCCGGAGGCAGGCCGCCGGGTCCAGGAAGTTGGCGGTGCCCACCTGCACCGCCGAGGCCCCGGCCAGCAGGAACTCGGCCGCGTCCTCGCCCGTCACGATGCCGCCCAGGCCCACCACCGGGATGGCCACCGCCCGGCTGACCTGGTGGACCATGCGCAGGGCCACCGGCTTGATGGCCGGTCCGGAGAGCCCGCCATAGAGGTTGGCTAGGCGCGGCCGTTTACGGCGGGCGTCGATGGCCATGCCCAGCAGGGTGTTGATCAGGCAGAGGGCGTCGGCCCCGGCCGCCGCGGCCGCCCGGGCGATTCCCACCGGGTCGGTGACGTTGGGGGTCAGCTTGACCCAGACCGGCAGGTCGGTCACCGCCCGCACCGCAGCGGTGATCTCCCCCACCGGACCCGGGGCGCAGCCAAAGGCCATGCCCCCGGCCTTGACGTTGGGGCAGCTCACGTTCAGCTCCAGGGCCGCCACCCCGCCGGCCTCGCTCAGCCGCCGGGCCAGCTCGGCGAACTCCTCCACCGCCTCGCCATAGAGGTTGACCACCACGGCGGTGTCCAGCTTGCGCAGTTTGGGCAGCTTTTCGCCCAGAAACACCTCCAGGCCCACGTTGGCCAGGCCGATGGCGTTGAGCATGCCGGCGGCGGTCTCGCAGATGCGCGGCGGCGGGTTGCCGTCCCGGGGCTTGAGGCTCACGCCCTTGGTCACGAAGCCGCCGATCGCCCCCAGGTCCAGTTGGTCCGCGTATTCCAGGCCATAGCCAAAGGTGCCGCTGGCGGCGATGACCGGGTTCTTAAGGCGCACCGGCCGGTCCGCCCCCACCGTGACCGCCATGTCCACCGACTTGCTCAAGCCCTCCGCTCCCCGGCCAGGCGCTTCCAGCCCTCCAGGCCCGCCTGGCCGTGCTTTTCCACCACCACCGCCAGGAACTCCTCCAAAGGCACCCCCAGCCGCCAGCCGTGATAGGCCAGGTAGGAGATATGGGGCTGGCCTTCAAGGTCGGTGGCCGGCAGGAGCAGGTCGCGGTCGGGCGCGAACTCCACCAGCCGCCAGCCCAGCTCCCGGGTCAGGCCGGCGTCGAAGGAGGGCGTGGCCTTGCGCCAGGCCCCGCCCACCCACCACTCGGTGAAGCAATGGTGGTAGATGATCCCGTCCGGCACCGCCTCGGCCAACGGCCCCCGGATCTGGTGGTTGCGGATGTCGGCGAAGCCCAGGCGGGCCGGGATGCCCAGCGAGCGGGCCAGGGCGGTCAGCAAGGCCGATTTCTGCACGCAGAAGCCCTGGCCCCGGGCCAGGGTGTTGAGCGCCAGGTATTGATCCAGCTCCCAGAAATTGACCCGCACGCTGTAGCGCACCGTGTCGCGCACGAAGGCGAAGAGCCGCCCGGCGGCCTCGGTCTCGTTGGCCGAGCCTTTGGCGATCTTGCGGGCCAGGGCCCGCACCTCCGGGTGCTCGCACTGGATGCCCGGGGCGGGGACCAGGAATTGCTCCAGATCCAGGTCCGGCTCCATCGCCGGCTCCGTCGCCAGTCGCTCCGCCATGCGCCGCCTCCCGGTTTATTACGTCTGAATCCTGGGTCCGGGCGAGCCGTATTGCCCTGCGCCCGCGTTGGACGCGACATGAGGCCTCACCCGTCTGTCATTGCGAGCGTAGCGAAGCAATCTCCGGATCTTGGCTTTGGGGAGAGATCGCTTCGTCGCCCAAGGGCTCCTCGCAATGACAAATAAATACAATGGGTTCCCAAGTTGTCCCGGCCCGGAACGATCGCCGCGCCGTTTTTCTTCGCGGGGCGGGGTTCATCCCTGCCCGTCTCATCATTCCGACCGCCGGCGGGCGGGGATAAACCCCGCCCCTACGAAGAAAAGCCAATTTCGTCATCGCGAGCGCGGCGCGGCGATCTCCGGGTCCCGAATCAAGTAAGAGATCGCTTCGCCGCCCCAGGGCTCCTCGCGATGACCAGGCAAGACCACCAGCCCCGGCGAGCCGGGTCCGGCTGCATGCGCCTAGACCCGCTCCCAGTCCACCGCCGCGGCGGCCAGCACCGGCCCCTCCTGGCAGGCCCGCAGGTAGCCCCCGCCGGCGGCCGGGATGGCGCAGCCCAGGCAGGCCCCCAGGCCGCAGGCCATGGGCGCCTCCAGCGACACCTGGCAGGCCACGCCGCGCTGGGCGCAGACCCGGGCCACGGCCCGGAGCATGGGCATCGGCCCGCAGGCCAGCACCCCGCCGCTGGAAGCGCCAGCCGCCGCCAGGGTGTCGGAGAGCAGCTCGGTCACCAGGCCCCGCCGGCCCAGGCTGCCGTCCTCGCTGGACCAGGCCAGGGACAGGCTCCCGGCCAGCTCCTCCTCCAGGCCCCGGGCCAGATGCTCCCAACCGGCCAGGCCGGGCAGGCCGGCGCAGAAGGCCGCCGGGCGGCCCTGGGCTGCCAGCCAGCGGGCGGCGAAGGCCATCGGCGCGATGCCCATGCCCCCGGCCACCAGCACCGGCCGCTCACCGCTCAGGTCGAAGCCCCGGCCCAATGGCCCCCACAGGAACAGGGTCTTGCCCGTGCGGACCTGGCTCAGGATGCGGGTGCCGCGCCCCACCACCTTGTAGAGGATCAGCAACTCCTCGCCGGCCGCGCCATGGATGGAAAAGGGCCGCGCCAGCAGGGGGTCGTTGCCGTGGGCTACCCGCAGCATCACGAACTGCCCCGGCCGCGCCTTTGGGGCGATGGCCGGCGCGTGCAGGGTCAGGCGATAAATCCCCTCGCCAAGCTTGCGGTTTTCCTTGACCTCGGCCCAGATCGCGCCCATCACCGCCATCCCGCCACGGTGCCGAAGCGCCCGGTGGTTCCCTGGCGGCGATAGGAGAAGAACTCCTGGCCGCACTTGGTGCAGATGCCGCTCACCTCGATCCGCTCCGGGTCCACCCCGGCTTGGATGAGCTGGTCCACGCTCACCCGCCAGAGGTCGAAATGGTTGGGGGCCACCTGATAGGCGGCCATCTCCGGAGGGAACTCGGCGCGCCAATTGATGAATTCGGAGCAGCAGGGCCCCAGGCTGGGGGAGATGGCGGCCTGGATCCGGTGGGGGGCCACGCCATAACGCTTTTGCAGGAACTCCACCCCCCGCCGGGCCATGCCCAAGAGGTTGCCCCGCCAGCCGGCGTGCAGGTTGGCCACCACGCCCTTTTCCGGGGCGGCCAGCACGATGGCCTGGCAGTCGGCCTGCTTGATCAAAAGACCCACCCCGGGCTGGTCGGTGGCCACGCCGTCGGCCTCGGCCAACATCCCGGAGTGACTGCCATTGACCGCCAAGATCTCCGCCCCGTGCACCTGGCGCGGCCAGGCCAGGCGCTTGAAGCCCAGGGCCTCGCGCACCAGCTCCAGGTTGCGCTCCACCGCCGTTGGATCGTCGCCGCAGGTCTGGCCCAGGTTGAGCGCCGCGAAGGCCCCGGCGCTGACCCCGCCGGCCCGGGTGGTGACCGCGTGGACCAGGTCCGGCAAGGTGGCGAGCGAGGCGAAGCGCAGCAGGGGGATGCCGTTGTGGGTTTCGCGCAACATGTCGGCAGGATACCCCGGTCGCTGGCCCGGGGCAAGTGTCGCCGGCCTTGGCTTCCGATCCCGGAGCGGCTTCACTTGACTGTGGACCATAGGCAGGCTAAGAACAAGGGAGTCGACGCCAGCCCGGGGGAGAAGGGAACACGCCATGGCCGGCTTCAAGAAGATTCTCTGCCCGGTGGATTTCAGCGGGGCGCTGACCGCCCTGGCGCCTTATCTGCGCGGTTTCTCCGAGCAGGGCGCGCAGATCCATCTTTTGCACGTCTGCCCGGACCTCAAGCTCTTCCAGGGCCTCTACGACCTGGGCCGGATGCAGGAGCAGTTCGTGGCCAAGGCCCGGGCGGAGTTGGCCGCGGCCTGCGCCAGCCTGGGCGACTGCCAGGCGGTCGCCGGCGAGGTCCTCTGCGGCGACCCCGCCGCCCAGATCGTGGACTACGCCAAGCGCGAGGGCGTGGATCTGATCGTGATGGCCACCCACGGGCACAAGGGCCTGGAGCACGCTGTCCTGGGCAGCGTGGCCGAGCGAGTGCTGCGCTCTTCGCCGGTGCCGGTGCTCACGATCAACCCCCACCGGCGCGTCTGAGCCCGACGCCAGGACTGGTCCCCACCGCGCCGCCAGAACTGGCCCCGACCCCGCTCCCGGGCGGGGCCCATTCCTCGCCGAGGATGGCCGCCGATGCTGCCGCCGCTCCTGACCGACATCGTCATCCTCTTCGCCTTGGGCATGGCGGTGGTCTATCTCTGCCAGCGCCTCAAGGTCCCCTCCATCGTGGGCTTCCTGCTCACCGGCATCCTGGCCGGCCCCCACGGCCTGGCCATCATCGCCCACGCCCACGAGGTGGAGGTCCTGGCCGAGATCGGGGTGGTGCTGCTGTTGTTCACCATCGGCCTGGAATTCAGCTTCGGCGAACTGATGCGCATCAAGCGGCCGATGCTCCTGGGCGGCTCGCTCCAGGTCTTCCTGGTCGTGGCCGGGGTGGCCGGTCTGTCCCTGGCCCTGGGCCGGGATTGGGGCCCCAGCGTCTTCCTGGGCTGCGTGCTCTCGCTGTCCAGCACCGCCATCGTGCTCAAGCTCTACCAGGAGGGGGCGGCCATCGACAGCCCCCAGGGGCGCACCAGCCTGGCCATCCTCATCTATCAGGACATCATCGTGGTGGCCATGCTGCTGGCCACTCCCCTGCTGGGCGGCGCGGTGGGGCCGGAAACCGGCGGCGGCTGGCAGGCCATGGCCAAGGGCGGAGCGGTGATCCTGGCCCTGGGGCTGACCGCGCGCTGGGGCGCGCCCTGGCTCCTGCGCCAGGTGGCCGACACCCGCAGCCGCGAGCTGTTCATCGTCACCATCGTGGTGATGTGCCTGGCCGTGGCCTGGCTGACCAGCTGGGCCGGCCTGTCCCTGGCCCTGGGGGCCTTCCTGGCCGGGCTGATCATCAGCGACTCGCCCTACAGCCACCAGGCCATCGGCAACATCCTGCCCCTGCGCGACCTGTTCACCAGCCTGTTCTTCGTCTCCATCGGCATGCTGCTGGACCTTCACTTCCTGGTGGCCAACCCGCTGGTGGTGGTCCTGGGCCTGGTCGGGGTGCTGACCCTCAAGTCGCTGACCGCCGGCCTGGCCACCCGGGCCTTGCACCTGCCGCGGCGGGTGGCCATCGCCACCGGGCTCAGCCTGGCCCAGGTGGGCGAGTTCTCCTTCATCCTGGCCCAGTCCGGGGTGCCCTTCGGCCTTCTGGACCCCTGGACCTACCAGCTGGTGCTGGTGGTCTCGGTGCTGACCATGGGCCTGACCCCGCCCCTGATGGCCCTGGGCCAGCGCATGGCCGCCCCTCCCGCGCCGGTCCTGGGGTCCGGGCGCGGAGCCGCGGCCTCTCCCAACGACCGGAACCACGCCCTCAGCGGCCACGTGCTGGTGGTGGGCTATGGCCTGGGCGGGCGCAACGTGGCCCGGGCCGCGCGCCTGACCGGCCTGGACTACCTGATCCTGGAGATGAACCCCTTCACCGTGCGCGACGAGCAGGCCAAGGGCGAGCCCATCGTCTTCGGCGACGCGGTCAACCCGGCGGTGCTGGAGCACGCCGGCGCGGCCTCGGCCCGGGCGATGGTGGTGACGGTGCCCGATCCGGTGGCCACCCGGCGCATCGTGGCCAACGCCAAGGCCCTCAATCCCGGCCTGGCGGTCATCGCCCGCACCCGCTACCAGGCCGAGCTGCCGGCCCTCAAGTCCCTGGGCGCCGACGAGGTGGTCAGCGAGGAGTTCGAGTCGGCGGTGGAGATCTTCGCCCGCCTGCTCAAACACCTGCTCCTGCCCGAGACCGAGGTGGAGCGCCTGACCGCCGCCCTGCGCGCCGGCGACTACGAGCAACTGCGCCTGGACCAGCCCAGCCAACCCGCCGCCATCTGCGACCTGCGCCAGATGCTGCCCGAGCTGGAGATCGTCACCCTGCGCCTGGAGTCCGGAGCCCCTGCCGCCGGCCGCAGCCTGGCCGAGCTGGAGCTGCGCCAGCGCCACGGGGTCAGCGTGCTGGCCATCCGCCGCGACGAGTCCATCGAGGGCAACCCCCCGGCCCAGGCCCGGCTGCGGCCCGGCGACTGGGTGGTGGTGATGGCCCGGCCGGAAAACCTGGCCGCGGCCCGGGGCCTGTTCCGGGCCCCCGGCGGGCCGGTTTTCGACCCGCCCGCCCCGGCCTGAGAGTCTCCCACCGGCCTTGACCCACCGCCGGGGCCTGCATACAATCGCCCCATGCCACCCAACCCCCCGGCCAGGAGACGATGATGAGCGATATCAAGGCGGCCTACCGCACCATCATGGACGACCACTTCCCCCCCGAGGTCAAGCTGACCCTGGGCGAGACGGTGCTCACCTTTCGCAAACGCACCTGGAAGCTGATGGACGGCGGGGAGCTGGTGGAAAAGGGCCTGCGCTATGGCGAGAACCCCGGTCAGGAGGCGGCCCTCTACGAGCTGGTGGGCGGCAACCTGAGCCTGGGACAGGTCAAGCTCATCGCTCCGGGCAACGGCCTGGTCAGCGCCCTAAGCGAGTCCGACATGCTCCAGGCCGGCAAGCATCCCGGCAAGACCAACCTCACCGACGTGGACAACGCGCTCAACATCCTGCGCTATCTCACCGAGCGCCCGGCCGCGGCCATCATGAAGCACAACAACCCCTCCGGGGTGGCCCTGGCCGACGACATCGCCACCGCCTACCACCGCGCCTTCATGGCCGACCTCATCGCCGCCTTCGGCGGGGCGGCGGTGCTCAACCGCCCGGTGGACAAGGCCTGCGCCGAGCTGATGGCCGAGCTCTATCTGGAGGTCGTCGCCGCCCCGGACTACGAGGAAGGCGCCCTGGAGTTGCTCAAGGCCAAGAGCAAGAACCTGCGCATCCTCAAGATCGAGCGCATCGACCGCCTGGCCGATTACCGCGACACCCGCTTTTTGGACATCAAGAGCCTCATGGACGGCGGGATGATCCTGCAAACCTCCAGCTTCAACCCCATCAAGTCCCCGGCCGACTTCCTGCCCGCCCGCTGCGAGCGCCAGGGCAAGCTCTACGAGCCCCTGCGCCGGCCCACCCCCCGCGAGCTGGACGACGCGGTCTTCGGCTGGGCGGTGGAGCAGGGGGTGAGCAGCAACAGCGTGCTTTACGTCAAGGACGGGGTCACGGTGGGCATCGGCACCGGCGAGCAGGATCGGGTGGGCGTGGCCCGCATCGCGGTCCACAAGGCCTACACCAAGTACGCCAACCAACTGGCCTGGCAGCGCCACGCCAAGAAATACGACGAGCTGGCCCTGTTGGCCGGCCGGGGCCAGTTCGACCCGGCCCTGGTCGCCGCCATCGACGCCGACACCCGGGCGGCCAAGGCCGGCCTGCCCGGCTCGGTGATGATCAGCGACGCCTTTTTCCCCTTCCGCGACGGGGTGGACGTGGGGCTCAGGGAGGGCGTGACCTGCGTGGTCCACCCCGGCGGCTCGCTGCGCGACTGGGAGTCCATCGAGGCCTGCAACCAGGCCGACCCGCCGGCGGCCATGGTCTTCACCGGTCAGCGGGCGTTCAAGCACTAGGAGATTAAGCCGACCACGCACTAATTTTGTCATTGCGAGGAGCGGCAGCGACGAAGCAATCTCTCCCGCAAGGTATCAAGAGATTGCTTCGCTTCGCTCGCGATGACATGTTTTGAATTTATCGAAGTGTGTTCAATGTCCGTCGGCTTTTGAGCGCGGCGGATAAAAAAGCAGGGAAGCCATGGCCCAGACAACCGAGCAAGC
>JAIWNN010000089.1 GCA_020216805.1 Desulfarculus sp.
CGTGCCCGAGATGGTCCGCCACGCGGCGGACTGGCTGGCAGGGCAGTCGCTCCTGGACCCCAACACCTTCCTGGGCGCGGTGCTGTTGGCCCTGCTCATTCTGGCCGTGGCGGCGGTGGTCTCGCGCATCTTGACCCGGGTCATCAACCGCTCCAACCTGTTGGCCGCCCGCTTGGGCCGCCGGGTGGTGGACCAGACCATCCTCACCTACGCCCTGCGCATCAAGACCGTCCTGGTCTACCTGGCGGCCGGGGCCTTCTACGCCAGCCTGATCCCGGCCCTGCGCGCCCTGCTGGGCACGGTGGTGGCCGGGGCCGGCATCACCGCCGTGGTCATCGGCTTGGCGGCCAAGTCCACCCTGGGCAACCTCATCTCCGGCCTGGCCCTGACCTTCTACCGCCCCATCCGCATCGGCGACAAGGTCAACCTCGAGGGCGAAAACGGCGTCATCGAGGACATCACCCTGCGCCACACCATCGTGCGCACCTGGGAGAACAAGCGTCTGGTCATCCCCAACGAGAAGCTGGACCAGATGAGTCTGGTCAACTATTCGCTGGTGGACCCCAAGGTCCTGCTGGCGGTGACCATGGGGGTCAGCTACGACACCGACCTGGACCTGGCTCGGCGGCTGATCCTGGAGGAGGCGGCCAAGAACCCGCACCTGATGCCGGCCGACCAGGCCCCGGCTCCGCCCAAGGTGCTGGTCACGGCCTGGGCCGATTCAGCCATCGAGCTGCGGGTGCTGGGCTGGGTGCCGGATTGGGACAACTATTGGTCGGCCAAGTACCACCTGCTGGAGGCGGTCAAGAAGCGCTTCGACGCCGAGGGGGTGGAGATCCCCTTCCCCTACCGCACCGTGGTTTTCAAGAAGGATCTGCCGAGCGCGGCCTCATCCCGAGCCGGCGGAGGCCCGGGCCCAGCCTCCTGACGCGAAACCTCCCGCTGTCGCGGTGACGCGTCCTAGTCCTGCTCCCAGAGACCGGCGTAGAGCAAGGCCATGACCTGGGCGTCCTTGACCACCGTCTCCAGTTCCACCCACTCCTCGGGCTGGTGCAGGGAGGGGTTGGTCTTGGACCAGACCGCCGCCGGCAAACCCCGCTGACGGAAAAAGGCGGCCACGGTGCCGCCGCCGATCCCCCCCGGTCGGGCCTCGACGCCGTGCACCCGCCGGATCGCGGCCTGCAGGGCCCGCACCACCGGGGCGTCGCTGGGGGTGGCCGGCGGGGATTGCAGGCGCTGGACCTCGCTGATCGCCACCGTGGCGCCCTCCTGGCTGGCGATGGCCTCGAAGCTCTGGCGCAGGGCGGCGGCCACCTCGTCCAGGGGGATCTCGGGCAGCAGGCGGCAGTCCAGGTAAAAGACCGCGCGGCCGGGGATGGTGTTGACGTTGGCCACCCCCTCCTCGATCCGGGTGGGCTCCATGGTGGAGTGGGGCAGGCCGAAGCGCTGGTCGGTCTGGGGGAAGCCGGCCAGCACCTCCCGGGTGGCGGTCATCATCCGGGCGGCGGCCATCAAGGCGTTGACCCCCTGATGGGGCGAGGCCCCGTGGGTCTGGCGGCCGTTGACCTCCACCTTTAACCAATAGATGCTCTTCTCGGTCACCTCGATCAGGCCGCCGCTCTGGTCGCCGCCGTCGGGCACCACGATCAGATCGGCGGGGCTGAAGGCGTCGGGCCTGGTTTTCAGCACGTGCTCCAGGCCGTGGCCCGAGCCGGTCTCCTCGTCGGCCACCAGCACCATCCCGGCCGGTCCCGGAGGAGTGATCCCCAGCTCTTTCATGGCCTTGAGGGCGAAGTAGGAGCTGACCAGGCCATGGTGGTTGTCTTCCACCCCCCGGCCGTAGAGTCGGCCGTCGCGCACCCTTAGGCTCCAGGGGTCGCCGCCCCAGGCCGACAGGTCACCGGGCGGCACCACGTCCAGGTGGCTCAAGACCCAGGTGGTGGGGCCGTCGCCGCCGGGCAGCCAGGCCAAAAGGTTGGGCCGCAGGCCGGACTCCACCCGAGGGTCGGGGGCGTCCACCCGCTCCATGGTCAGGCCCAGGGCCTCCAGATGGGGCAGCAGGGCCTGGAGCTTGGCCAGCTCGCCCTGGCCGCCGTTGGCCGGGCCCAGGGCTGGCACGGCGGTGACGATCCGCATCAACTCCACCATCTCCGGAGCCAGCTCCGCCACCTTGTTCAGCAACTGCCGAGCCTTGCCCATGATCGCCTCCGGTAGGGTTGTGATCGTCCGGGGCCAAGCCTAGCCGGGGAGCGCGGGGGCGTCAACCCGCATTGACATCTGTGGACTATGACGGGTAAATTAACAATTTTACGAATCAGTCTCTCGAATCGGGCCGGCGCGGGGCCGGCCCCCGGACGGGGGTGGGATGCAAGGCGCCAGGACAGGTCTGCCCCCCGAGGTGCGGCGTTTCTCGGGGTTGTACCGCTTCATCGCCCCGGAGCGCTTTCCCGAGCTGGGAATCGATCCCGAGGATGTCCCCCTGGGAACCTTCCCGGCCGAGGACCACCCCCCTTTTTTGCCCGACCGCTTCGGGGGCAACGCCTACGGTCTGGGGTTGTTTGAGCAGACCATCCTGCCCGACGATGAATCGCGTCTGCTGGACCGCCTGGATTTCACCGAGCCGGCCCAGGTGGCCGCCCACCATCGCCAGCTCAACGACATCTTCAAGCGCCTGGGGCTTCTTATTCGCTTCACCAGCCTGGGTCGCCCCTTCTACCTGATCCCCCGACAGTTCGTGGCCCACTTCCTGGTGGAGGTGCGCTCCAAGGCTGACCTGATCGCCGATTTCCTGGCCGAGCTCATGGCCCGCAAGCTGCGCGAGACCCTGCGCGTGGCTCTGGTCTGCGCCGACAGCGAGCTGTTATTGCCCGAGATCCAAGGCCGGATGCCCTACCTGGAGTTTGTGGTCCTGGACAGCCTGCCGGCCTTGACCGCCAGCCGTCGCTCCCCCTTCGCGGCGGTGGTGATGGTGGGCGATCCCCGCAACTTCGCCCTGCGCCAGTTACGGCGCGAGGGTCTGGAGCCGCCCCGGGACCGCGAGCGGCGTGAGGCCTACGGCTACTTTATGGCCAGCCGGTTCTACGACCTGCTGGAGGAGGACGGCGAGCTTTTGGCCCTGGCCGACCGCCCCCTGGGCTCCAGCCGCGAGACCCTCTCGGTAAGCTTCCGGGGTCAGGACGAGTTCAAGCGCTTCCTGCTCTTCAGCCACGTCTACCGCACCCGGCGGCGCTACAAGAGCGGCGAGGGCCTGACCATGCAGGTCAACCGCTTCGACTTCAACGCCTTTCTCTCCGGGTTGGGGGTCTATCACGAGACGGTGGAGGGCTTGTTGGGCGGACGCAGCCTGCCCCGGGTGGACCCGCGGGAGATCGACGCGCTGGACTATCAGGACCTGCCCCTGCCTCGAGGTTCGGCCCCCCGCCTGCTGGCGGCCTGGAAGCGCTGGTTCGGCCCCTTTTTCCATGAGCAGAGGCTGACCACGGTCCTGCCCGAGGTCCAGCGCCGGGAGTGGCAGGAACGCTACCTCATCGACGGCGAGTTCCCGCCCACCCAGGTGGTGCTCCACGGTCGCCGCCGTCGGCCGCCCCTGACCCTGACCCGGCTGGAATCCCAGGCCGGGCGCCGCCACCTGGTGGGGTGCGAGCGACTCTTGCTGGCCGACTACAAGGACTCCCTGGACTACGTGCTCAAGGTGCTGGGAGTTCTGGACCAGGTGCGCCAGGGCAGTTTCGAGCAGGTGCCGGGGCTGGAGCTGAGCCGTCTGCGCAAGCCCTTCGAGAGCTCCCACCGCCATCCCCAGACCCAGGACGTGCTGGCGCTGTTGGAGTTGGCTCCCCGGCTCAAGCGCCTGGGCGAGCGCCTCAACCCAGGCGGGCTGATGGGACCTCGCACCCCGGTGCTGGACAACCTGGAGAAGCTATCGCTGCTGGGGCTGGAGGAGGGCCCTTTAAGCCAGATCTATCTGATCGTCCTGGGGCATTCCACCATGACCCGGGTCACCTTCGGCAAGCTGCCCGAGACCACCCTGCGCCCGCTGACCGACATCAGCCGCTACCAGAGCCTGGAGGAGGCGGTGGCCGTCATCCGCCTCTACCGACTGCTCTCGGTGGCCGAGGCCGCCGCCGCCAGCGAGACCGGCCTGAGCCCGGAGCAGGTGGAGGAGATGTTCAGTCTCTATGACAGCTCCATCCGGGTGGTGACCGACCAGGATCTGGACTGGAACGACATTCTGGACGATCAGATCAGCCGGCTGGGTGGGGTGCAGGCCATGGCCGCGCGCAAGATGCTCAAGCTTTTCGACCTGTTCGAGTTCCTGGAGCGCTGGCGCAATCTGATGGGGGCCGGCCCCCGCACCAAGGAGGCCCTGGCCGACTACGACTCCCAGAAGCTGGCCCGCATCCAGATGGTCATCGAGTTGGTGCAGCAGGTCGGGCGTTTCGTGGGGCGTTTTTACGCCGGCGACTCCTCGGCCCGCCCTTATTTCTTCCGCGCCCTTTTGAACAGCGAGTTGCACGGCACCGGGCGGCTGCTGCATCACCTGGGCACCGCCGCCGGCTTCACCCTGCTCTGGATCTGCGTCCACACCAGCGAACGGCGGCTGATCAACATGAACCGACTACAGGAGGTCCCGCCCCGACTCCTGGAAGAGCGCCTGGGCAAGCTGCGCAAGGCGCTGACCGACCTGGCCCCGGAGCTGCTGTCTCCGGAGTGGTTGGCCGGCCTGCGCGAGGAGATCTCTCGGCGGGGCGAAGCCTACGTGCGCGACTCGGGTCTCTACCTGACCCTGGACCAGGCCACCGGCGCCCTGACCCCGCGCTTCGTGGACGTGGCCCACGAGCTGGCCCAACTCAAGCGCGAGCTGACCCTGACCCTGGGCCAGCCCCTGGGCCAGGTGCCGGAGGGGCGTCTGGCGGCCATGGACCGTCGGGCCCACGAGGTGGGACGCTTCCTGCGCGCCCAGGCCAGTGAACGCCAGTCTTCGACTCCGGGAGTGGTCGGCCAGGCCTTGGACCAGGAGCACCGGGGCCTGACCCGCCAGTTGGAGCACTACCTGCTGGAGCAGCTTTTCCACCTGGGAGATTTCGCCGAGCACCTGCGCCGCCTGGTGGAGCATTGCCCCCACCTGATGGACCGGCTCTTGCCCCAGCCCACCAACCACCCCCAGACCGCCCGGCGTCTGGCCGCCGCCGCCAAGCTCACCGCCCTTTATAGCCGCCGCCTGGACCAGTTCCAGGACATGAAGCTCAGCCACGAGCAGGCGCGGGTGGAATTCGGCCAGGCCGCCACCGGCATTGTGGGGGTCTCGCCCCTGCAGTTCCAAAGCCTCACCGCCAGCCTCAGCCAACTGCTGGCCAGCCAGCCTCGCCTGGAGCTGCTTATGATGCTGGCGGTGTTGCTCTACGACCCCAACCAGACCCGACCCCTGGGTCATCCCGATCTGGCCTCGCCGCTCATCCATCGGCTGGAGCTGACCCGCGCCCTGCACCAGGACCTGGATTTCCTTTTGCGCCACTACGACCGCCCGCGCCAGGCCATCATCGGCGAGGTGAGCCTGCTCTCCCTGGAGCCGCTGTTGAGCGTCCAGGACCCGCCCCTGGTGGAGGCCCTGTTCCTGCTCGCCGTCGTGGCTACCGCCGCCCGGGAGGAGGGCCTGCTCACCGAGGACTTCCTGGAGCGTCTGTTCGCGCTCCAGAACCAGTTGCGCAACCTGACCCGCGGTGGTCACAACGCCCGCTGGGCCCAGGAGCGCCTGGTGGAGGACAACGCCCGGCGCCATTTGGCCTGCGAGCACTATCTGGAGATCCAGCGCGGCGAGGCCCCCACCGCCAGCCTGCGCCAACTCCTGGAATCCACCCGCCTGCCCAGCGTGGAGCCCGAACGCGGCAACCTGCTGGAGCAGGGGCGGCTCGGCACCGGCCTGGACCGGCTGTTGCGCCTGCGGGGCCTGACCCACGTCAGCGCCCTGGACCTGACCCTGTTGCGGGCCGACGTGCCGGTGCCCTTCATCTACCGTCTCAAGGGCCTGCGTTCCATGGGCATCACCCATTTCGAGCGCGATCTCTACGAGGGGCTGCGCCTCTACCGCGGCCTGCTCTCCCTGCCCAACCAATACCAGGGGTTTCTCCTGCGCTCCCTGGCCGACACCCGCCGCGAGGTGCGTCTGGCCAGCTTCGCCCAGGCCGCCGAGCGTCTGAACAACAACAACCAGGTCCGCCTGCTGCTGCTGGGCCTGGCCGCCGCCGCCAAGCTGGAGTTCGGGGCGGCCGGCAATGTCCTGACCGTGGACTTCCGCCCCCTGGCCCAGGTGATGGAGACCAAGTTCGAGCTGGTCAACGAGGCCCTGAGCCAGGTGGAGCCCTCGGCCCTGCTCAACAGCCCTCGGGGCCTGGCCCGACTGCTGGACAGCCGCCAGGGGTTGACCCTGCACCCTGACCCCCTGGCCAACAGCGTCAGCGTGGACATGGCCGACCTGGCCCGCATCGACCGCAAGATCGAGGCCGTACGCCGGGCCTCCACCCCGGCCAAGCTCAAGCGGATCTACCACCAGGAGCTCAAGCGCCTGAAGCTGACCACCTACAGCACCCTGGACTACCAGCGGCGGCTGGAGGCGGCTTTCAACGAGAACCTGAACCGCTTGGGCGAGAAAATGATGGAGGAGGTGCGCCAGGAACTGGCCCAGGAGGATCGCCTGGACCACCTGGAGGCCATCTTCCAGGCCGCATGGGAGGAGGGTTTGGAGCTGCCCCTGTCCCAGGACCGGCAGCAGAGTCTGCGCGACCTGTTCGAGATGAACCTGGAGCGGCTGCGCACCCAGTTCCTGACCCAGGTGGCCGGGCGCCTGGCCCAGGTGGAGGACTTCGCCGCCCTGGACCGCCTTTGGTCCGAGGTGCGGCCCGCCCTGGCCGCCCAGCGCCGCTGGCTGGGCAAGGACTTCGACCTGCAACTGGCGGCCCGCTTCGACCAGCGGGCCCAGGAGCTGCGCTCCCAGGCCCGCCCCGCGGTCTGACCTCCGCCCCGACCGGGACGACGCCGGACCGGCCGAGCCGATGGCTATTTCTCCGCGTAAACCTCCCAGTGCAGCAGGTCGGCCAAGGCCCGCTTGGGCACCCGCTGGCGGCCGTCCTGGTCGCGCCAATAGCGAATGGCCTCCCGGCCGGCCTGGCCGGGTTCCAGATCCACCACCGCCGGATCCTCGGCCGCCGCTCCCAGGGCCAGCACCGAGTCGATCTCCAGACCCTCGGGCAGGTCGATGATCTTGGCCAGGCGGGGCAGGTTGATGGACTTGAGCCAGCAGGAGGCCAGGCCCTTTTCCACCGCCAGCAGCATGGCCGCCATCAGGGCCGCGCCCACGTCGTAGGCCCAGCCCACCGGGGCCTTGTATTCGGGTCGGGCCAGGACGATCAGGTAGGCGGTGGGGCGCTGGCCCGGGCCGGGGGTGCCCACCGGATGGGTGTAGGCCGCCCATTTCAGGCAGTCGAAAACCTGCTGACAGCGCTCCGGCTGGCTCACCACCACGTATTCCAGGGGTTGCAGGTTGGCGGCCGAGGGGGCCAGACGCGCCGCCGCCACCAGCTCGGTCAGGGTCTGGCGGGAAATGGGTTCTTGCCCGAATGCCCGCACCGAACGTCGCTTGCCGATCGCCTCGTTCACATGCACCGCGCGTCTCCCTTTTTTAGAAAAAGTGCGACCAGGCCAGGGCCGTCAGCCCGGCCAGCCAGAAATTCAGATCCACCAGACCCTCGGAGATGGCCCCAGGCATCAGCCAAGGCCGGGTCAGGAGCACCTGCATCGCCTCCAGGCCGGCCACCGGCGCCAAGAGCGCCCAAGCCAGGCTGGAGATCGGGGTCAGCAGCGGGGCCAGGATCAGGATCGCGGCCAGGCCCAGGGTCAGATTCAGCAACAACCGCCGGGTCTTGGTCTCGCCCAGGAAGAGCGGGATGGTCTCCTTGCCCACGATCAGGTCGCCCTGCACGTCCAGGATGTCGAACAGGGCGCAGCGGACGAAGAGCAGCACCAGGGTGAAGGCGAAGGCCAGGGGCGTGGCCCAGGGGTCGAACCGCCCCTCGGCCAGGGCCGGCAACAGGGCCACCATGAAGGCCCAGGCCAGGGCGGCGGAGAGGGTCTTGGAGCCGGGGATGTCCTTCAGGCGCTCGAAGCCGATGCGCCGCTCCAGGCGGGCCGGGATCACCGGCACCGAATAGAGCAGGCCCAGCACGCTCATCACCAACACCAGGCCAAAGGGCCAGGGCCCCAGGCGGGCGCAGAGCAACAGCGCGGCCAGGGCCGCGAGCACCCCGGATCCGATCAGGAAGAACCGGTGCTTGGCCAGGAACTGGGCCCGGTCGGGCTCGTTGTACTGACCGGCCTCCTTGTCCAGGAAATGATTGAGGATGTGCATGGCGAAGATGTAGAGGGAGGCCACCCCCAGCAAATCGAACCGGGGTTCCAGGCCCTGGAGCAGGCAGGAGGCCAGGGTCATCCCGGCCGCGCCCAGGCCCACCAGGATCTGGCTGCGCACCAGGAAGCGAAAGACCCGGCGCAGCCAGAAGTTCAGCCCTCCCTCGCCCTGGCCGCGGATGGTGTCGATCTCCCGCACCACCTTTTTGATCATCCAGTTGGGGGTGCTGGCCCCGGCGGTGACCGCCACCGCGCCCAGCCGGGCCAGGGCGGCCCGGTCCAGGTCGGCCTCGCTTTCCACCAGGAAGGCCGGCTTGCCGCCCTGGGCGGCCAGTTGGGCCAGGCGCTTGGTGTTGCCGCTCTCCAGGCCGCCCACCACCACCACCCCGTCCACTTCCTCCGCCAGGCGCAGCACCTCGTCCTGGCGGCTGTGGGTGGCCTCGCAGATGGTGTCGTGCACGTCCACCAGGGCGTAGCGGGCCTGCAAGGCGGCCACCACCCGGGCGAAGAGGTCCTGGCTCTGGGTGGTCTGGGCCACCACCACCACCTGACCCGCCTGCTCCGGCAAATCGGCCACCTCTTCCGGTCGGCTGACCACCACCCCCTGGCCGGCGGCGTGGCCCATCAGCCCCACCACCTCCGGGTGGTCGGCGTCGCCCACGATGACCACCATCGCTCCCCGCCGGGCGGCCTTGCCGATGATGGCCTGCACCTTCACCACCCGGGGGCAGGTGCCGTCCACCACCTTGGCGAAGCCGGCGGCCTCGAGACGGGCCTTGGCCTGGGGCGGCACCCCGTGGGCGCGGATGATCACCGTGCCGCCGGTCCGCGAACCGGCGGGCGGAATCTCGCGCAGCACCTCGACCCCCTTGGTGCGCAGCAGCTCCAGGACCTGGGGGTTGTGGATCAGGGGGCCGTAGGTGCACAGCTCGGCCGGGTGCTCATGGGCCTCGGCCAAAGCCAGCTCCATGGCCCGGCGCACCCCCATGCAGAATCCCGCGGTGCGGGCCAGACGCACCCTCATGCCGCCTCCCGCTCCAGACGCTCGAAAAGCTCGTCGGCCAGGGCCATCAGCCGCTCCAGATCGGCGGCCATGCCCACCGCCCGGCGTAAGGAGGGCGCGCCGACTCGACCCTTGGCGTGGTTCATCAGGCATTGGCGGAAGAAATGCACCGCGTGGCGCGGCCCGCCCAGTTCCAGGGCGATCATGGCGTGCTGCTTGTAGGCTGCCAGGCGCTCGCCGGCCGGGGGCCCGCCCGGCTCCCGTCCGGCCCAGAGGTCGGCCGCCCGGCCAAAGACCCAGGGGTCGGCCAGGGCCCCGCGGCCGATCATCACCGCGTCGCAGCCGGTGGCCGCCAGCATGGCGTTGGCGCTTTCGGCGTCCTTGGCGTCGCCGTTGCCGATCACCGGCAGCGGGCACCAGGACTTCAGCCGGGCGATGGCCCCCCAGTCGGCCCGGCCGGAATAGCCTTGGCGCACGGTGCGGGCGTGCAGGCAGATCGCCGCCGCCCCGGCCCCGACCAAGCCAGGCACCACCTCCTCGGTGGTGTCGGAGTCGTAGCCCAGGCGCAGCTTGACCGTCACCGGCCGGCCGGCGTTGGCC
>JAIWNN010000090.1 GCA_020216805.1 Desulfarculus sp.
CGGGACGGCGCGGACCGCGCGGCGCTGGGCTTGGCCCGGGCGGACGCATCCGGCGCGCGCGGCGCGTCATCGTCCCGGCGGCGGCCCGCTTGGCCGCCTAGGGACCCAACCATAGCGGGACAACGGTGAACATGGCCAAACGGGTTATGGTCAAGGGCAACGAGGCGGTCGCCATGGGGGCCATCGCGGCGGGCTGCCGGTTCTATTTCGGCTATCCCATCACCCCCCAGAACGAGATCCCCGAGTACATGAGCGCCGAGCTGCCCAAGCTGGGCGGCACCTTCATCCAGGCCGAGAGCGAGGTGGCCAGCATCAACATGGTGCTGGGCGCGGCCGCCACCGGGGCCCGGGTGATGACCAGCAGCTCCAGCCCGGGCATCAGCCTCAAGCAGGAGGGCATCAGCTACCTCTGCGGCTCGGAGATTCCGGCGGTGATCGTCAACATGAGCCGCTCCGGCCCCGGCCTGGGCGGCATCCACCCCAGCCAGGGCGACTACTTCCAGGCCACCCGGGGGGGAGGCCACGGCGACTACCGCACCCTGGTCCTGGCCCCCAGCACCGCCCAGGAGAACTACGACCTGACCATGCTGGCCTTCGACCTGGCCGACAAGTACCGCAACCCGGTGATGGTGTTGGGCGACGCGCTGCTGGGCCAGATCAAGGAGCCGGTGGAGCTCAAGCCCTACCGCAAGAAGCCCCCGGCCAAGCCCTGGGCGCTCACCGGCTGCGCCGGCCGCCCCTCCCAGCTCCTGAAGTCGCTCTACCTGGCCGACGGCCTGCTGACCGAGCACAACTGGAAGCTGTTCAAGAAGTACCAGAAGATGCGCCAGGAGGTCCGCCACGAGCTCTACCGGGCCGACGACGCCGAGGTGATCCTGGTGGCCTTCGGCTCGGTGGCCCGCATCCTGCGCACCTCGGTGGACATCCTGCGCGACAAGGGCAAGAAGGTCGGCCTGCTGCGCCCGATCACGGTCTATCCCTTCCCGGACGAGGCGGTGCGGGCCGCGGCCCAGACCGCCGAGCGGCTGATGGTGCTGGAGCTCAACACCGGCCAGATGGTGGAGGACGTGCGCCTGGCGGTGCAGGGCCAGGCCCCGGTTGACTTCTACGGCTGCCCGCCCGGGACCATCCCCACCCCGGAGGACCTGGCCCGCGAGGTGGAGAAGATGTGGCGCAAGGGAGGTGGCCGATGAGCGCGCAGGCCGCTAGGGAAAAAGACCTGGAGCTGGTCCTGGACCGGCCCAAGAGCCTGAAGGACGTGCCCTGGCACTTCTGCCCGGGCTGCCACCACGGCGTGATCCACCGCCTGGTGGCCGAGCAGATCGACAACTTCGGCCTGCGCGAGAAGTGCGTGGCCGCCGCCAGCGTGGGCTGCTCGGTCTTCCTCTACGACTATTTCGACATCGACGTGCTGGAATCGCCCCACGGCCGGGCCCTGGCCGTGGCCACCGGCATCAAGCGCGCCCTGCCCGACCGCTTCGTCTTCACCTATCAGGGCGACGGCGACCTGGCCGCCATCGGCACCGCCGAGAGCATCCACGCCGCCAACCGGGGCGAGAACCTCACCGTGATCTTCGTCAACAACGCGGTCTACGGCATGACCGGCGGCCAGATGGCCCCCACCACCCTGGAGGGCCAGGTCACCACCACCAGCCCCTACGGCCGCCAGGCCGACGGCATGGGCCTGCCCATCCGCATGGCCGAGGTGATGGCCACCCTGGAAGGCACCGGTTTCGTCGCCCGGGTGGCGGTGGACAGCATCAAGAATCTCAAGAAGGCGCGCGCGGCCATGAAGCGCGCCTTCGAGTACCAGCTCAAGGGCTGGGGCTTCTCCTTCGTGGAGGTGCTGGCCTCCTGCCCCACCAACTGGAAGATGACCCCCGAGGCGGCCAACGCCAGGGTGGGCGGCGAGATGGCGGCCTACTTCCCCTTGGGAATCTACAAAGACACGCACGCCCCCAAGGCTGATTGACCCCAGGCAGGTGCGACATGTATTTTGACACCATAATCGCGGGATTCGGCGGCCAGGGCGTCTTGTTCATGGGCAACCTGATGGCCTACGCGGCCATGGAGGCCGGCCGCCAGGTGACCTTCATGCCGGTCTACGGGGTGGAGATGCGCGGCGGCACCGCCAACTGCACCGTGGTCATCAGCGACCGCCAGGTGGGCTCGCCCATCGTGCACGAGCCCCAGGCGGCGGTGGTCATGAACAACCCCTCGGCCGAGAAGTTCGGCCCCCGGGTCAAGAAAAACGGCCTGCTCCTGGTCAACTCCAGCCTGGTGGAGGAGCAGTATGTCAAGGCCCGCACCAAGCGCATCCTCCGGGTGCCCTCGCTGGAGCTGGCCCAGGAGATCGGCAACCCCCGCCTGGCCAACATGGTCCTCCTGGGGGCCCTGGTGGAGCTTTCCGGGGTGGTCAGCGTCGCGGACATGGTCAAGGTCCTGCCCTCGGCCCTGGATCCGCGCTATCATAAAATGATACCGGCCAACCAGGCCGCCCTGGATCGCGGAGCCCGCTTCGCGAAAGATAACCGCGGCAAGGTCTGATCCCCCGCCGCCAGCAACCAAGGGAGAGCCCATGAGCCCGACCGACCGCAGCGACGAGAGGATGGAAGAGCCCCGGACCCATGGCGATATCGACCGCCAGCGGGACTACTTACATGGGGTGGACCAGGTGGCGCGGGTGGCGGGGCCCAGGTCTGAGGGCCAGGACCTGCCGGTGGGCCAGCGGGTGCGCCAGATTCGGGAGCAGAAGGGCCTGACCCTGACCGACCTGGCCCAGCGCACCGGCCTGATGGAGCAGTTTTTGGCCGACATCGAGGCCGAAACCGCCAGCCCGCCCCTGGGAGTGCTGGTCAAGCTGGGCAAGGCCCTGGGCATGAAGATGGGTACCCTCATCGCCAGCGGCGAAGAGCGGCCCTACACCGTGGTGCGCTCCAGCGAGCGCCAGGCCATGAGCCGCCTGTCCTCCCAGCGCGGCACGGCCTACGGCTACTCCTACCAATCCCTGGCCCCCAAGAAGAAGAACCGGTCCATGGACCCCTTCGTGGTCACTCTGGAGCAGGCCGCCCAGGACGTACCCCCCAGCTCCCACGAAGGCGAGGAATTCATCTTCGTGCTGGAGGGGAGCATGGAGGCCCTGGTGGGCGAGGCCATGGAGATCCTGGGGCCGGGCGACAGCATCTACTACGACTCCAGCGAGCCGCACCTGCTGCGCCCCCACGGCGAGGGTCCGACTCGGATCCTGGCGGTGATCTACAGCCAGGATCGCTAGCCTTTCCCCCCAACCCGACCGTTACGACCGAGCCCCGGCCGGCGTCCCGCGCCCGCCGGGGCTCGTGGTTGGCCGGTCCGGGAAATACCCCTAGGCTTGACCCAGGACCCGCTTACAGCAGCCGTGGAGGTCGGCCAGACGCAAGGGTTTGTTCAGGAAGGCGTCGATCTGCCCGGGCGGCTGGTTCTGACGCCAGGACCAGGGACAGGTGCCGCTGATCAGCACCACCTTCAAACCCGGCTGCATCCGGCGGGCGAACGCGGCCAGCTCCAGCCCGTTGATCCCGGGCATTATCAGGTCGGATATTAATAAATCTGCGGTATTTCTCTCTAAAAACGCCTTGGCCTCGTGCGGTGAGCTGAAGTCGCGCACCTGAAAAAAGCGGCTTAGGTAGCTTGAGAAAAGATCGGCCAACACAGCCTCGTCGTCCACCAGCACCACCCGAGTCTTGTCGTCGACCCACGCCATGCCCTGATCCCCCCGCATGGTCAGGCGGGCTCTTTTGCCCGGCGTTGACCGAAAAAGGATGCTTGGAGCTATGATAAGGGCCCCGGGTGGGTGTCGGCAAGGGATTAAATTGAATAAAATCCGCCCCCTCGATCGGCTTAACCCGTCGAGCCAAGGGGGCGGGATCGCGGGCTTTTGCCCCTAGATGGCCCCGATCAGGCGGGCAATGACCAGGCGCTGAATCTCGCTGGTGCCCTCGCCGATGGTCAACAGCTTCTGGTCGCGGTAGAAGCGCTCCACGTCGTATTCCTGCATCAGGCCGTAACCGCCGTGGAGCTGCACCGCCTCGTCGACCACCCGGCCCATGACCTCGCTGGCGTAGAGTTTGGCCATGGCGGCGTTCTTGCTGAAAGAGCGGTGGTTGTCCTTGAGCCAACAGGCCTTGTAGAGCAAAAGCCTGGCGGCCTCGATCTCCAGGGCCATGTCGGCCAGCTTGAAGGCATTGACCTGAAAGGTGCTGATGGGTCGTCCGAACTGCTGGCGCTCGCGGGCGTATTTTATGGCCAGCTCATAGGCCCCCTGGGCCCCGCCCACGCCCATGGCGGCGATGGACAGCCGGCCGGCGTCCAGGGTGGCCAGCATCTGGTGGAAGCCCTTGCCCCGCTCGCCCAGGATGTTCTCCTTGGGCACCCGGCAGTCGTCGAAATAAAGCTCGCTGGTGTTGGATGCCCGCCACATCATCTTGTTGTGCATGGGCCGGGCCTCGAAGCCGGGAGTACCGTTCTCCACCAGGATGCAGGACAGCTCCGGCCGTCCGCCCTCGCGGGAGCCGGTCTTGGCCATCACCGTCACCCCGCGGCTGATGGCGGTGCTGGCGTTGGTGATGAAGATTTTGGAGCCATTGAGCACCCACTCGTCTCCGTCCAGGACCGCGGTGGTCGCCGCCCCCCCGGCGTCGGAGCCGGCGTTGGGCTCGGTGAGCCCGAAGCCCCACAGGGCCCGGCCGGCGCAGAGGTCGGGTAGGTATTTGCGCTTTTGCTCCTCGGAGCCGAAATAGTAGAGCGGGCCGATGCCCAGGGAGTTGCCGGCGGCCACGGTGGCGGCGTGGCTGCCGTCCACCCGGGCGATCTCCTCCACCGCGATGATGTAGGAGATGTAATCCATGCCCTGACCACCATACCGCTCGTCGACCACCATGCCGAACAGGCCCAGCTCGCCCATGGCCGCCATGGTCTCCAGACTGAACTCCTCCCTCCGGTCCAGCTCCCGCGCCACCGGCGCGATCTCCTTCTCGGCGAAGTCGCGCACCGTCTTGCGTAGGATGTCCTGCTCCATGGTCAGGTCGAAATCCATGCTGTCCCTCCCGGCTTGGCCCAAGCTTTGCCTGCGGTTTGGGGCCGATTGCGGTTTCGCCGCCGCGGGGCCGGACGCCGCCCGCGCCCGGCGTCCGGGCCGGGAGGCGGGGGGTGTCCCGCCCCCCGCCCCTTCGGCCTGGCTATCATCCTACTACTTTGGGACCCACCAGATGTCCAGAATGGTGTGGGTGGGGTTTTGGGTGCGGAACTCGGCCTTGACCGGCATGCCGATCTCGGGCTTGCCGTGGGCCAGATAGCCCTTGAAGATAGTGTCCACCCCCGGGAGCTCCACGTCGATCTGCCAGTAGGGCGTCTTCATCTCCACCCCGATGCCGGCGTAGTCGACCATGGTGAAGGTGTAGATCCTGCCCTCGGGCTTGACCTTGACCCACTTCATGCGGGCGAAGCAGTCCGGGCAGTCGGCCCGGGGAGGCAGCCAGACCGTGCCCTTCTCGGCGCAGTCGGGATTGACGCATTTGGTGGCCATCAGCTTGCCCTCGGTCAGGCCCTTGAAAAAGGGCGTCAGCAGACCGTAGGTGTGGTGGTGCTCCACCGTGCGGGGCCAGCTCACCACCCAGGCCGGCTTTTCGTCGAACAGCGCCAGGGGCTTGCCGATGTATTTGGTGCGAATCGCCTTCTCGTAGATCTCCGCCATGATTTTTGCCTCCCTTCCCTACCAGGCCTTGCGCAAGATGCCGACGGTGACATGGCTGCCCACCCCGGCGTGGCTGACCCAGAGCCCCTGGCGGGGATTGGGCACCTGGAGGCTGGTCCACTGCTTGGGCTTGTTTTTGCCGGCCCTTTTCCACCATTTGGGGTCGCCGTGGAACTGATCGTACTTGCCCTGGATTTGCCAAAGCACCTCGGCCGCCTGCCAGATGCCGGTGGCGCCCACCGCGTGCATGGTGCCCAACAGGCCGCCGCTCAGGTTGGCCGGGCACTTGCCGCCGAAATAGGCGTCGCCGCTCTCGATGTAATCCGGTTCCTGGCCGTAGGGCCGCAGGCCGATGTCGCCGTAGGTCTGGATGTCGCTGATGGTGAAGGCGTCGTGCAGCTCCACCAGGTCCAGTTCCTCCAGGGGGTCCTTGATCCCGGCCATGCGGTAGCAGAGCCAGGCCGCGAAGCGGGCGGCCAGGAAGGATTCGAAGCCCGGCCAGCGCGGGTTCTCCTTGAGCATGGCGTCGTACTGCCCCGGGGTCTCGTTGGGCAGCAGGGGGATCTCCATGGGCCGGCGGTCGGCCACCCGCAGGGTGTGGCTGCCACCGCAGATGAAGACCTCCACCGGGTGGTCGCTGAGCTTGTAGGCCATCTCCTCGTCGCACAGCAGCACCGCAGCCGAGCCGGCGGTCATGGCGCAGCACTCCAGGAAGCGCAGGGGATAGGCGCTCATGCGGCTGGCCAAAACCTCCTCCACGGTGTGCACGCCGGGCTGCTGGGCGTTGGGGTTCATCACCGCGTAGCCCCGGTTCTTGACCGCCACCTTGGCCCGGGTAACCTCACTGAGGTCGTAGGCCCAGGCGAAGCGGTTGGCCATGGGCGCGTAGTAACTGGAGTAGATGCGTCCCATCCGGGTCTCGAAGTCCTTGCAGGCCGCGGTGGAGATGTAGAAGTTGCCGGTGCGGGTGTCCACCTCGTCCATGCGCTCCCAACCGGCCACCAGACAGCAGTTGGCATAACCGCTGGCGATGGCCTGCGCCCCCATCAGCACCGCCGAGCCGCCGGTGGCCCCGCCGGTCTTGATGCCCACGTTGTACAAGGGGTCCAGGCCCAGATAGTCGTGGACCTTGGATTCGCACAAGAGCTGGTCCTGGAAGTGGTCGGCGAACTCGCCATAGACCGCGAACTGGATGCTGTCCTTGATCTCTTTGGGCGAAAGCTTGAGATCGTTGTCCTCCAGCATCATCTTGAAGGCCATCATCACCAACTCTTCCAACTTGTATTCCGGAAAATACTTGCGGAAGGGGGTGCAGCCCCCGGCCACCATGAAGACCCGCTTGGACCATTTGGGCACCCTGAGGTTGCCCTCCCCGAACTTGATCATGGCTCTCTCCCTCCCCTGGTTGGTTGCGGTCGACCCGCGCCGGGCTCTCCCGGTCCGGGATGCTTCCGTTTCCCTGGCGTCGGTCCCCGGCCCCCCAGCCAGGCTTCGCGACGCGGCGGCCAATTCTTGAGAGCGCGCATGATGATCGGACCGACGCGGAGCGGCCAGACTCCGCGTCGGCGGTGGTCATAGGTCACATGGTCCCCACCCAAAGGGTCACCGCCAGGCCGGGACCGGGATTGGTGATGCGCTGGCGAGGCGGATCGCAGAAGAAATGAATCGCATCGCCGACCTTCAGAAGCACCTTCTGGTCGCCCAGCTCCAGTTCCATCCGCCCCTGGAGCACGCAGAGCACTTCTTGGCCGTTCTTGATGTTCTTGCGCACCGGGATCGATTTGCCCGGCTCGAGGAAAACCACGGCGCTATCGATGACCGCGCGATAGTCGGGCGGGCAGAAGCGCCGGGTGGCGAAGCCGGTGTGGGGCAGGTCCACCTCGCCCCATTCGGCCTTGCGGATAACGAACAGCCGCTCTTGGGTGCTGAACTGGTGCAAGAGCCCGCCAGCGTCGATCTCCAGGGCGGCGCAGATATTCATCAGGGTGTCCAGGGAGGGCGATTTGACGCTGTTCTCCACCTGGCTGAGGAAGCCTTCCGAGACGCCGGCCTTTTCCGCCACCGCCCTGAGGGTGAGCTTCTTGGCCTTGCGGTGTCCGCGCAGCAGGGCGCCGAGGTTCATGTCGTTTTTCTCCGCCAGCGCCGCCTTGGGCAATATTCATCTTAGGTAAATGTTTACTTATAGCAATGATGAGCTGTCAAGTTAAATCCAACCAGGCGTCCGGCCGATGACGCACGGTTCCGCCTCTGCTAGTATTGTCGTCCAGACAAGCTGTTAGACCACGCCCCGCCGCTCCAGGCCGGGCCGTCGCGCCCTCCCGAGGAAGACTGTCGTCTTGAAACTGGTTGATGACAACGCCATCGGCGCCGCCCTGAGGGCCTGCGTACGCTGCGGGGCCTGCATGCAGGTCTGCCCGGTCTACCGCCAGGGTCGGCGCGAGGAGCTGGTGGCCCGGGGCAAGCTGGCCATCCTGCGCGGGCTGCAACAAGGCGACCTGGAGCCTGACGCCCGGGCGGCCGCGTTGCTCAGCCGCTGCCTGCTGTGCGGTCGCTGCAACGCCAACTGTCCCAACCAGGTCCCGGCTCGGGAGGCCTTCCGCGCCGCCCGGGCCGGGCTGGCGTCCCGGGCTGATCAGGGTCCGGCCGCCGCCCTGGAGCGCCTGCTGATCGCCGAAACCCTGCCCCACCCCCACCGCTTGGAGTTGCTGGCCCGGGCCGCCGAGGCGGCGCGTCCCCTGGCCGGCCTGGCCCTGCCGGTTCTGAGCGGCCTGCGCCTGCGCCTGCCGTCCCTGGCCATGGCAGCCAATCTGCCCACCCCTGGCGGCGCACCCTTCCACCAGCAGGCGCCGGCCGAGTTGGCCGGCCCGGCCGGCGCGCCCCGCCTAGGGCTTTTCGTGGGTTGCGTGGCCAATTACCTGCAGCCCGGCCAGGCCCGCACAGCGATGCGCCTGTTGGCTCTCGACGCCACGGTGGTGCTCCTGCCCCAGACCTGCTGTGGTCTGCCGGCCATCAGCGCCGGCCTGGAGGAAACCGCCCGCCAGTTGGCCGCCGCCAACCTGGAGCATTGGCGTCAGGCGCGGGTGGACAAGCTGGTCACCTTCTGCGGCTCCTGCGCCTATGCCCTGCGCCACGAGCTGCCCCGCCTGACACCGGGTCGCGACGCCGACCACCTGGCGGCCTCGGTGCTGGACATCAGCCAGGTCCTGGCCGAGCATCCCCGCCGCCTGGCTGGTCTGGGCCAGGAGGTCGGGCCGGTGGCGGTGCATGACCCCTGCCACCTGCGTCTGGACCTGGGGGTGAGCGAGGAACCCCGGGCCATGCTGCGGGCGGCCGGGGTGGAGCTGGTGGAAATGGCCGGGGCCGACGCCTGCTGCGGCGGGGGCGGGCTTTTCGCCCTGCGCCACCCTGAGTTGAGCCAGGACATCTTCGCCCCCCGGCGCGAGGCCCTGTTGCAGAGCGGAGCGAAGGTGTTAGCCACCTCGTGCAGCGGATGCCAACTGCAATGGCGGGCGGGTCTGTCCGGGGCCCGACCGGTGC
Source organism: Desulfarculus sp. (assembly GCA_020216805.1). Taxonomy (GTDB): domain Bacteria; phylum Desulfobacterota; class Desulfarculia; order Desulfarculales; family Desulfarculaceae; genus JACRDC01. Next base: position 9,269 of record JAIWNN010000090.1, read on the forward strand.
TGCACCCCTTGGAGTTGATCGCACCGCCGCCAGCGTGATAAAAGGGTATTCTCTATCGACCGCTCTTCGGGGTCTTGAACCGACCCATATGATGCTGCGTGCACAGTCTTGGGTGAGATGCTATGCGTAAGCGGGGTTGGTGGCTCTGCCTGGCGGTTCTGGCGGCGGGATGCGTTGGTGTCAACCCTCCCGAACCCGACCCCGCCGCCCGCGCCAGCCTGGTTCACACCCCCTCGCCAGCCAGCAACCTGACCCGCAACGCCGCGGCCCAGCCCACCCGCAACGACTATTTCCGAGTCCAGCTCCTGTTTCCTGAATCCGGCTGCCTGGTGATCGGCGACAACCCGGCCTTGGTGCGGGTCATGGATCGCTGGGGCGACACTGTGGGCGGAGCGGTGGTCAAATTGCAGCTCTGGCTGCCCAGCCAGGCCCTGGATGGTCCCGCCTGCCAGGTCCGGGAAATCGAGGCCGGTCTCTACCAGGTCAACGGCCTTTCCATCTCCCAGCCCGGCGAATGGATGCTGACCCTCACCATCAACCGCTCCGGACGCGAGGATTGGGCGATCTGGGAGCTGACCGTGGCCGAGCCGGAGAAATCGCGAGCCGCCGCCCGTCCGGGGTCCGTGGCCCCGTCCGCGACCAAGGCCACCCCCCCCGCCCCCCCCGCCCCAACCAAACCGGCTCCGGCCAAGACCGCCCCGGTCAAGGCCACGGCCCCGGAACCGCCCTCGG
>JAIWNN010000091.1 GCA_020216805.1 Desulfarculus sp.
CCCAACTCAACCTAGCCAAGTCCCGGGCCAGCGACAAGCGCCTCTACAAAGTGGCCTACCTCAGCAAGCCGGAGTCGGCCAAGCCCAACCAGCCAGTGACCTGGCGGGTGACCCTGCTGACCAAAGACGGGCGACCGGTGAGCGGGGCCAAATTGAGCCTGAGTCTTTCCCGGCCGCCGGAGGGACCCTTGCGCGGCGGCCCGCGCCTGGCGGCCAAGGATCAGGGCAAGGGGCACTATCTGGTGGAAGGGCTGCGCTTCCCCAGCAAGGGCTGGTGGCAGGTCGGCCTGGAAATCTCCGGCAAGCCCGGCAAGGACCGGGTGGACTTCAACCTGGTCCTGAAATGAGCGCCTATCGGCGCGAAATATTTTTGCATCCCCTCCGGGGCCACGCATAGTTTTTTTGCGCCCGCCAGGTTCCACCGATCATCTACTCCAGCCTATCCTATTTATATCATTGCTTTTTACTAACCAGGTCCGACTTGGCACGCGGAGTGCTCTATCTGGGGGCGACGTTGGTTGCTTCAACTCCCGCTCACGGGACACCCTTAGCAAGGAGGATTCACGATGAAGAAGTTCACCGCCCTCACCGCCGCCCTGGGCCTGGCCGCCCTGCTTGGCACCTCGGCCCTGGCCGCCGGACCTGGCATGGGCTACGGTCCCGGCATGGGTTACGGTCCCGGCCGCGGCTACAACACCCTGACCGCGGAGCAGCAGGCCGAGGTGGACCAGGCCCGCGCCGCCTTCATGAACGAGACCCTGAAGCTGCGCCAGGAGATCGCGGCCAAGCGGGCCGAGCTGTCCACCCTCTACGCCCAGCCCAACCCGGACCAGGCCAAGATCAAGGCCCTGAGCGACGAGATGGTCGACCTGAACGCCAAGTTGGCCAAGAAGCGCAACGAGTATCTGACCAAGCTGCCGGCCGGCAGCCTCCAGGGCATGGGCGGCGGTCGCGGCATGGGCTTCGGCGGCGGCGCCTGCTGGCGCTAGGCCATGAACCTGGGCTAGAATCAGAGGGCCGGGGGGCAACCCCGGCCCCTGATATTTCCAGGCCCGCCTTTTGAAAAAGCAGGTTATGGTGAAGCCGCCCGACGACATCCAGGCCGAACCGCGCCCATCCTGGCCAGCCCTGCTGGTGGCCGGGGTGCTGGTGCTGCTCCTGGCCACCCTGGGGGTCAGCACCCACGATCGCCTGCAACGCACCCGCGAGCTGATGGTGCAGTCCCTGACCCACCACGCCACCCTGGTCATCCAAGCCCTGGAGGGTTTCACCCGCGCCACCATGCGCCAGGGTTTCTGGCGGGTGATGATGCTCCAGGCCCTGAGCGAGGAGTTGGTGGAGCACCCCCACGTCATCTCCATCACCGTTCTGGCTCCGGATGGCAAGGTGCTTTCGACCAGCCGCCGGCAAGGCGCCGCTTCCGCCGCGCCGCCCGATCCCCTGGCCGGTCTGCCGGAAAACCTGCGCCTGAAGGTCAAGGACCGCCAGGCGTTCTCGGTGTTCCTGCCCGGGGAGCTGGTGGTGGGTCGCACCTTCGAGCCCTTGCGCCATTTCCTGCGCCCGGGGATCAGCCCCCCCCCCGGGATCGCCAATCTCGAACCGCGCGATAGTCGAACCGAGTCGCCCCCGCCACCGCCTGGCGACGAGTGCCCCGCTGGTCCCGCGCCGAAGCCGTCCGAGCTCCAGGAACGTCTTCCCCAAGGGCGGATGGGCCAAGGCATGATGCGCCAATGGTGGGGCGACGCTCCGCCTGGTCCGCGCCAGAGCCAGGCCTACGCCCTGGTGCGCCTTTCCACTCAGGCCTACGAGGAGGCCCGGGATCAGGATCTGCGCCAAGCCCTGCTGCTGGCCAGCCTAATCTTCCTGGCCGCCGCCCTGGTGGGGGTGGGCATGATCATCGCCGCCCGCCGCCGCGACCGTGAGATCACCCGCCTGCGGCGGCAGGTGGCCGAGGCCGCCCATCTGGCCGCTGTCGGCCGCCTAGCCGGTTCAGTGGCCCACGAGGTGCGCAACCCCCTTTCGGCCTTGCGTGGCCTGGTGCAGTTCGTGGCCAAGGGCGCGCCGGAGGGTTCGCGCCAGGCCGAGATGGCCGGGCTGGCGGTGTCGGAGGTGGACCGCCTGGAGCGGGTGGTTTCGGGTCTGTTGGAATACACCCGACCGCGCGCCCCCCGGCGACTGCCCCTGGACCTGAGCGAAAGCATTGCGGGCACCCTGCGCTTGGTGGGCGACGACCCACGGACCCAGGGGGTGGAGATCGGTCTGAACTTGCCAGCGGATCTGCCTTTGGTCAAGGCCGATCCCGATCAGGTGCGGCAGGTGCTGCTGAACCTGATCATCAACGCCCTGGAGGCCCTCAACGGCCGGGGCCGGCTGAGTATCGCCGCCCGGGTGGAAAAGCGGGCGGTCTGGGTGGAGGTGGCCGATGACGGACCGGGCCTGCCCCCGGGCCAGGCCGAGCAGGTCTTCGATCCCTTCTTCAGCACCCGCGAGCGCGGCTCGGGCCTTGGTCTGGCCATCGCCAAGCGCATCGTGGAGGCCCACGGCGGCCGGATCCGCGCCACCAATCGCGATGGTGGCGGAGCGTTGTTCAGCTTCAGCCTGCCCCGAAACGGAGACGAGGCATGAACCTCACCCCATCCAACCAACGCACGGTGATGGTGGTCGATGACGAACGCGCCCACCGCCTGATGCTCAAGGCCCATCTGGAGGACGCCGGCTACCGGGTTCTGGAGGCGGCCGACGGCGAGGCGGCCCTGGCCCTGGCCGAAAAGGAGGCCGTCGACCTGGTGCTGATGGACGTGGTGATGCCGCGCCTGGACGGCCAGAGTGCCCTGGCCCGCTTGAAGGCCCTTTTGCCCGAGTCGCCGATCCTGATGATGACCGCCTACGGCAGCATCGAAAGCGCGGTGGCGGCCTTGAAGGCCGGGGCCGAGGACTACCTGCCCAAGCCACTGGACGTGGAGGAGGTCCTGATCAAGGTGGCCCGCCACCTGGAAAAGGCCAACCTGGCGCGCCAGGTCAAGGTCCAAGCCGAGCGCCTGGGCGAGCGCTTCGACTTTTCGGCTCTGATTGGAACCAGTCCGCCGATGCTGCGGCTCAAGGACACCCTGGCCCTGGTGGCCCCCTCCGAGGCCACGGTGCTGATCACCGGCGAGAGCGGCACCGGCAAGGAGGTGGTGGCCCAAATCATCCACCAGAACTCCCGGCGCAAGGATGGCCCCTTGGTCAAGGTCAACTGCGCGGCCCTGCCCGAAACGCTGTTGGAGAGCGAACTCTTCGGCCACGAAAAAGGGGCCTTCACCGGAGCGGTGGCCCGGCGCGAGGGCCGGCTCAAGGCCGCCGACCGCGGCACCCTGTTCCTGGACGAGATCGGCGAGATGAGCCCGGCCACACAGGCCAAGCTCCTGCGCGCCCTGCAAGAGGGAGAGTACACCCCCCTGGGCTCGGACCGCACCCTCAAGGCCGATGTGCGGGTCATCGCCGCCACCAACCGCGACCTGGCCGCCGCCTCCCGCGATGGCTCCTTCCGGGAGGACCTCTACTACCGCCTCAACGTGGTCAACCTGGAGATGCCGCCCCTGCGCGCCCGGGGCGAGGACGTGATCACCCTGGCCGAGGAATACCTGCGCAAGTTCAACCTTAAGAACCAGCGCGAGTTGCGCGGCTTCAGCCCGGCGGCCCGGGCCCGCTTGCTGGCTTACGCCTGGCCTGGCAACGTGCGCGAGTTGATCAACGCCGTGGAGCGGGCGGTGATCATGGCCCCCGGCCCCCTGGTGGAGCCGGCCGACCTGCCCCTGGTGGTGCAGGAGCAGGGCCAGGAGCAGGCCGAAGCCAGCCTGCGGGCCGGCATGAGCCTGAGCCAGGCCGAGCGACTGTTGATCGAGAAAACCCTGGAGGCCACCGGCGGCAACCGCACCCAGGCGGCCGAGCTGTTGGGCATCACCCGCAAGACCTTGCAAAATAAAATCAAGGAATACGGACTGCCCCCGGCCGACGTTGGCCGCGAGGACTGAGCCGCACTCAGGATCCGATGGGCTCAACCACCTGGAACTGCATAATAAAATCCCTAGACACCGCCCAACTGCATAATTTTTATGCGGCAATCCCCCCGTCCCCGTGAAGCGACTGCCATTTTTCTTGTCTCGTCCATTACTTTTGCTTGCCCTTCGTCTGGCAAAAAGTTTGCATAATGATTTAGGATATCCCTGCGGTGCGGCGTATCGAGCGTGGAGGGTCGGGTCACCCCCGGGCGAATGCCGGCAGGCTCCAGACGGGTGCGAGCCGCGCAACCCGACCACCCTGGAAGGTTGAAGATAGACATGGCCAATCCTTTCGTGAATCGCCGGCGCACCAGTTTTTGGGTGGCGCTGGGCCTGGCCGGGACGCTAACCCTGGGCTCGACGGGCCTGGTCTGGGCTGACCCTCCGGGCGGTCCGCGCTTCGGCGGCCCTGGCCATGGCGGCCCGCCTCCGGGCTCGGTGGTGCGCCACCTGCCGCCGGATCATAGGGTCTACCGCCACAATGGCGCCCAGTTCTATTTCGTCGGCGGGTACTGGTATCGTCCTCATTCCCACGGCTACGTGGTGGTGCGCCCGCCGGTGGGCCTATTCGTGGCGGCGCTGCCCATCGGCTTCGCCACCGTGGTTCTGGGCGGGCTGACCTATTACACCTATGCCGATGTCTACTATCGTCCGGCCCCGGGCGGCTACGTGGTGGTCTCGCCCCCGGCCCAAGTGGTGACCATGGCTTCCCCCACCCCGCCAGTGGTCGACCCCACCGTGGCGGCGGCGGCCAGCGTGACGGTGGTTTCGGCCACCCTCAACCTGCGCAGCGGACCGGGCTACAACTTCCCGGTGGTGGCGGTGTTGAGCCAGGGCACGCGCCTGCTGGTGCTGGGCAACGCCCCTGGCTGGCTGCAGGTGCAGACCGACGCGGGACAGACCGGTTGGGTGGCCCAGTCCTTCACCGCCCCGGCGGTGGGTGGGTCGCCCAACGGTTAGGTGGAAACGCATGAGACCAGAGAAGACGCCAAGAGACGATCTGGACGGACACGCCCACGACTGGGAGGGCTTCATGGCCTATCACAGCGTGGGGCTGTTCTGCCGCATCCTGCGCTGGTCGCACCGGATGGCGGACCGCCTGGCCGCGCGCGCGGCGACCTGGTGGCTCCACCGCCATCCGGAATTGACCCTGGGTCACGGCGTGACCAGGCGAAACTAGCTCCGCCCCGGCGTGGTGGCCAGCACCCGCAGCGCCCCCGGCTCCACCTGCAGGCTCAGGGGCGCCACCGCCACCGGCTCCCCGTCGGCCCACAGTTCCAGACCAGCCTCGGATTCCACCCGCAGCCAGGGCGAGGCCATGAAGCTGACCTCCGGCAGCCGGCCATGGCGGCCCAGGAGCAGCTGGGGCAGCACGGTCAGCACCCGCCAGAAACCGGCCGGACGCACCAGACACAATTCCAGCAGGCCATCGTCGGGTCGGGCCCGGGGGGCGATGGGGATCTGGTTGCCATAGGTCCTGGTGTTGGCAGCGGCCACCAGCAGGATCGGCCCCCGATATTGCCCACCCTCCCAGGTCAGCTCCACCATCGGCGGCCGGTAGCCGACCAAGACCCGCAACACGCCATAGAGGTAGGCTGGCTGGCCCTTGAGGGGGCCGCGCATGGTGTCCACGAAGCGGCTGACCTGGGCGTCGAAGCCGATGGCCCCCACGGTGCAGTAATAGCGGTCGAAACCCTGGCCCCGGGCTTGAACCAGGTCCAGGACGCGGGTGGGGCCATCGACCAGCAGGCCGGCCAGGGTTTCGGGTCTGGGCAGGGGTCCCAGCGAGCGGGCGAAGTCGTTGCAACGGCCGGCCGGGCCCACGGCCAGCCGGGCGGCCTGGCCGGCCAGGGCCTGGATCACCTCGTGCACGCTGCCGTCGCCGCCCACGAGGACAATGGTGTCGGCCCCATGGCCGCAGGCCCGCTGGGCCAGGGCCCGGGCGTCGCCCCGGCGGCGGGTCTCCAACACCTCGAAGGCCAGGCCCCGGGCGCGCATGGCCTGGATCAGGCGCTTGGCGTAACGCCTCCCCCGTCCCCGCCCGCCGACTGGGTTGACGATTAGGCTGATGCCTTTGGCCTCCCGCCCCCCTGCTTCTTGCTCTCTCTCATCACTGGTCACACCACCACCCTCCGGGCCATCCCACCCTCCCCATGTAAAGTTTTTTGGATGGGGGTGTGGGGGAAACCTTTTGTTCACAAAAGGTTTCCACCATGCTTTTTTTCTCTCTCTTCTCTCTCCCCCTCCCCCTAGAACAACCCCATCTGGCGGGGCTTGCGGGGCCGACGCGGGGCCATGGGCTCTTGCCAGAGGCCGGGGGGCAGGCCGGCCAGCAGGGGCGAAAGTCCGGGCGTGCGGGCCTGGCCATAGAGGCTGCGCCGGGTGGCGCGGGAGAGGTAAAGCCGCTCCCGGGCACGGGTCAGGGCCACGTAGAGCAGGCGGCGCTCCTCGGCCGGGTCGGATGGCGCGCGTTCGGGGGGCAGGTAGGGCACGAGGCCATCCTCGAGGCCGGTGACGAAGACCACCGGGAATTCCAGGCCCTTGGCGGCGTGCATGCTGAGCAGGTTGACCCGCTGGGCCTTGAAGTCCAGGGGGTCGGTCTCGGCCAGGGGCTCTTGGGCGGCCACCTGGTGGGGAACCCCGGCCCGGGCCAGGGCCTCGGCCAGGGGTGCGGCCTGGGCATGGAGACGGTATAGCACCGCGATCTCCCGGGCCGCGTAGTCATGCCCCTGGTCCGCGCCGGCCTCCACCTGGCGGGAATCCACCCCGCCCAACAGTTCCACCACCTGGCGGGCCACCCAGTCGGCCTCGGCCTCGGGGCTGGGGTGGGTGGTCAAGACCGGCAGAGGGCCGTCGCCGGCGCGGGCGACCTGTTCCGGACGGCCCGGGTCGAGCTCAACGGCGATCAGGGCCTGGGCCAGGGCCAGGATCGGGGCGCGGTTGCGGTAATTTTCGCGCAAGGACATGCCCACCGCGCCGGGGAAGTCGCGGACAAAGGCGGCGAAGAGCCGACGGTCCGCGCCCCGGAAGCCGTAGATGGCCTGGTCCGGGTCGCCGATGACCGCCACCTGGCATTGGGGACCGGCCAGGGCGCGCAGGAATTCCACCTGGGCCGGGTTCACGTCCTGGTATTCGTCCACCAGCAGGTGCTGGAAGCGCTCGCGCCAGGTCCGGGCCAGGTCGGGGTTTTGGCGCAGACAAAGCACCGCCTGGCGCACCAAGTCATCCAAGTCCACGACCCGGCGCTGGGCCAGGGTCTCTTGGTAGGCCCGGAACCAGGGACGCAGCCAGGGTTCGGGCGGGTCCTCCACCCTCTGCTTGGCCAGGGTCAGGCGCAGACCCAGCTCGCCGGCCTTGAGTCCGGCCTTTTTGGCCAACTCCGCCACCAGGGCCAGACGCTCTTCCTCGTCGATGACCTGGGGCGGACCGCCCAGGGCCTGGGCCAGAACCTCGCGGCCCAGGGAATGAAAGGTGCCCACCCGGGCCGCCCCCCCCGCAGGACAGGCGTCAGCCAGGCGCTGGGCCAGCTCGCCGGCGGCCTTGCGGGTGAAGGTGACCAACTGCACCCTTGCCGGGTCGGCCCCGGCGGCCAGACGCTGGGCGGCCCGGGCCACCAAAAGCCGGGTCTTGCCACTGCCCGGACCGGCGCGAACGATCAGCGGCCCCCCGGAGAACTCCGCCGCCGCCCGTTGCTCGGGGTTCAAGCCAGCGGCGGCGACCGCCGGGTCGGCCAACGGCAGGGAAGGTTCGGCCGCTGGCCGCAGCTGGAAGGCGGGGTTGGTCTTTTCTCGGACCGGTTGGGGGCGCGGCTGCTCCCCCCCCCGCCACAGGCGTCCTTGCCCGGCCAACTCCTTGCGCTCTTCCGGGGCGAAGAGTCGCACCACCCCGAATTGCCCGTCGTAGCCGCCCTCCAACCACACCTTGCCGGCGCGCATGCGGCGGACGGCCTCGGCCAGGACCGGACCTCCCACCCGATTCAAATCCTCCAGGCTGGCTTGGCGCAACACCTGAAGCTCCGGCCCCAGGCGGCGGATCAGCTCGGCCTGGGCCTGGAGCACGCCTTTGGTGCGGGGGCCCTTTTGCAGGACCTCCCCCAAAACCTCGCCCAGGGGCACCAGGTATTCGAATTTTGGTCTTCGGGCCGGCCCCCCGCCCACCGGTCTGTCGGCCAGGTCCTCCACCCGCGACAGCACCCCCACCGTGAGCCGACCGCCACAAACCGGGCAGCGCCCGCCCAGGCGGCGGGTCTCGGCCGGCTCCAGACGCACATCGCACTTGCGGTGGCCGTCCAGATGGTACTTGCCCTCGTCCGGAAAGAACTCCAGGGTGCCCACGAAGCCCTTTTCCCAAGGGTCGGCCAAGGCGGCGGCCAGGGCGGGAAAGGTGGGTGGGCAGTCGAGCAGGTTGGCCTCCCGGGCCAGGTTGGCCGGGGAGTGGGCGTCGGAGTTGCTGACCAGGGTGTAGCCGTCCAGGGCCGAGAGCCGCCAGTTCATGGCCGGGTCGCTGGAGAGCCCGGTCTCCAAGGCGTGAATCTGGCCGGTGAGATCGGCGAAGCAGTCCTCGATGCGGTCGAACCCGCTTTTCGAACCAAAGAGGCTGAACCAGGGGGTCCAGATGTGGGCCGGAATGCAAATCGCCCGCGGGCTGCAATCCAACACCAACTCCACCAAATCGCGGGCGTCCAGGCCCAAGATGGGGCGGCCGTCGCTGGTGATGTTGCCCAGGCGGCCCAGACGCAGGTTGACCGCCTCGGCCGCGGCGAAATCGGGCAGGATCACCACCAGGTGGACCTTGCGGGTGGAGCCGTGGCGCTGGTAGACGCAACTGATCTCGCCGCTGAGCAGGAAGCGCACCGGCCGGCGGCAAGCCCCGGGCACCGCCTGGGCCGGGCCGGTGGTCAACTCCGGGCGCAGCTCATAAGCCCCGTCACTGGTTTCGACCAGCCTTTCGCGCAGTTCGGCCAGCCAGGCCGGATGGGTGCAATCGCCCGCGCCCAACAGGTCCACTCCCTTGATTTGGGCGGCCTGCCAAAGGCTCTCTGGGGTCAGGTCACGGGCGGTGGCCCGGGAGTAACGAGAATGGATGTGCAAGTCGGCGACGATCATGACCCAGGAAACTACACCGTCGCGCCCCGCCCTGGCAAGGGCCGCCTCACCCAGGCGTCGTCCGGAGTTTTCCCCGCTGGGCTTGAAACCACTGTCCGAAAATGATACATTAATTCAGTCGTCCCCTCTTTGGTCGGGCCCGCGCGCCCGACCTCCCCGCCGGGAGGCCCGCCATGACCGCCGATCCTGCCTGGACCCGCTGCCTGCACCTCAGCGCCGGCACCTGCCCCCAGCTTCTCATCGCGGGCAAGGGGCTGTCCGGGGCCGAGTCGCCGCGGCCGGAGCTGACCCAAGACTTGACCCTGGAGCGCCTGGCCCTGGCCTGCCGGCAATGCCACCTGGCCCCCGAACCGGCCCAATGACCGAGCCCCTCCATACCATCGACAAACCCGGCGGCCAGATCCTGATCGTGGAGGACGAGCCGGACAGCGCCCTTTTCTTTCGCGCCCTGCTGGAATCCGAGGGTCTGACCACCGAGGTCTGCGCCGATGGCGAAACCGCGTTGGAGCGGCTGGCCAGCGCGGATTTCGACCTGGTGCTTTTGGACCTGATCCTGCCTGGGCTCAGCGGCTGGGAGGTTTTGGGCCAGATCAAGAGCGACGGCCGTTTGCGCTACGTGCCGGTGGTGGTGCTCTCGGCGCTGAACGACAAGCCCAGCGCCCTGAAGGCCCTGGACCTGGGGGCCGAGGACTTTCTGACCAAGCCGGTGGACGTGGAGAACCTCCTGAGCCGGGTGCGGGTGATGCTGCGCATCCGGGCGCTGTACGAGAACCTGATCAACGAGCGGGTGGGCCGCCAACAGGCCCAGCGCACCCTGGAGATGCGCCGCCACCTGGCCAAGGTCATGGGCGGCTC
>JAIWNN010000092.1 GCA_020216805.1 Desulfarculus sp.
GCCCAAGGTGCAGGAGATGGCCGACCTTTTGGACAACGTGGTGGCCACCGACACCACGGTGCTGCTGGAAGGCGAGTCCGGCACCGGCAAAAGCCTCTTGGCCGAGGCCATCCACCGCTACAGCAAACGGGCCAATGGTCCCTTCGTGGTGGTCAACTGCTCGGCCTATCCCGAAACCCTCCTTAGCAGCGAGCTCTTCGGCCATGAGAAGGGAGCCTTCACCGGGGCCATCCGGCGCAAGGTGGGGCGCTTCGAGCTGGCCCGGGGCGGCACCATCTTCCTGGACGAGGTGGCCGAAATCAGCCCACTGACCCAGTTGGCCCTGTTGCGGGTGATCCAGGACCGCGAGTTCGAGCGGGTGGGCGGCGAGCAGACCTTGGCCGCGGACGTGCGCATCGTGGCCGCCACCAACAAAGTGCTCAAGGAGATGGTGGAGCGCGGTCTGTTCCGCGAAGATCTTTACTACCGCCTCAACGTGGTGCGCCTGGAGGTGCCGCCCCTGAGGTTCCGTTCCGAGGACATCCCCTTCCTGGCCAATTTCTTCCTGCGCAACCAGGCCGAGAAGCTGGGCAAGCCCATCCTGGGCTTCGACCGCGACTGCCTGGCCCGCCTGATGGCCTATTCCTGGCCCGGCAATGTCCGCGAGCTGCGTAACGCGGTGGAGCATGGCGCCCTGATGTGCCGAGGCGAGGTGGTGGGCCTGGAGCACCTGCCCCCCGCCCTTCAGGCCGGCGAGCAAGACTCGCCCGGACCGGCGGGTCTTCCGGACCTGGCCGGGGCCGGCCGCCTCCTGGACCAGGAGCGACGGATCATCGAGAAAACCCTGGCCAAGGTGGGCTGGAACAAGTATCAGGCCGCCAAGCTGCTGGGCATCGCCCGCTCCACTCTCTACGGCAAGATCGAGAAATTCGACCTCCGCCCGCCGGATGGATCCGCGGCCGACCTCAACTAGGCTAGACTGAAGGCATCCGCTCCACTCCGCCGGAGGATGGCATGCGCCTGCGGACCCTGCGCCAACGCTTCCTGCTGCTCCTGCTGCTGCCGGTGCTGCTGCTGCTGGGCGTCGCGGGTCTGGTGGGTTTCTGGCAGGTGCACGAACACCTGCTTGAGCAATGGCGCGAATCGGCCCTGTTCAGCCTGGAGGAGGCCGCCCACGTCATCGACATGCGCCTGGCCCGGCCGGGGGAAGCCCTGAAGGTGGTGGCCGACCTCCAGGCCGGCCGTGAGCTGCCGGCGGAGCAATGGCAGGCCCTGCTGGCCAAGGTGCCCGGGGTGGTGCGGGCCAAGGTCGAGCCGGAGCCCTCCCCCACAGTGGATGGCACCGCGGAGATCGGCCCCCATCCCGGCGGACGCGGGCCTGGCGCCGGCCTGGGCCGGGGCATGGGCGGCATGTCGGCCGAGGGGGTGACCGCTTCCAGGGGCAGATGGGGGATGCGCCTGCTGCGGGTCCGTCCGGCCCAGGTCGCGGGGCCGGAGTACTCCACCGCCGACCAGGCCAACCTGGTCACCCTATCCTACCAGGTCCAGGACGAACAGGGCCGGACCAGCGGAAGGGTGGAGCTGATCATGGCCCTGGAATTCTTCCTGGAGGACCTGCAGGCCCTGCGTTGGTGGCAGACCAGCCAAGTGCTTTTGGTGGACCGCCAGGGACGGATCCTGACCTCCCACGGCTACGACCAACCCCGCCGCGGCACCCTGGACCAGAGCGGCGACCCCCTGGAGATCCAAACCCTGGCCGCTCTGCAACGGAGCGACTCCGGCACCTTGCTCTCCGGCCATCCCGCCCGCCGGGTCAGCGGCTTCTTCGCCCTCAAGCAGGCCCCCTGGCACCTGGTGCTCTCCGCCCCCGGCGACCGGGTTCTGGCCCCGGTCTTCGGCTTCCTAAGCGCCTATAGCCTGGCGGTGGCCGTCGCCTTGGGTTTCGTGGGCCTGATCATCCTGGCCGTCACCCGCGGCATCACCAAACGGGTGGCGGTCCTGGGCCAGGCCGCGGCGCGGGTCTCCCGGGGCGACTACGCCGAGGTGGAGCCCGACGCCTGCTGCGACGAGGTGAGCCAGTTGGCGATGGGCTTCAACCTGATGTTGGCCGGTCTGCGCGAACGCGACTACATCAAGGACACCTTCGGTCGCTACGTGGACGAGGAGGTGGCCCGCAAGCTGATGAGCCGTCCCGAGGCCCGCCGCCTGGGCGGCGAGCAACGGCCGGTGGCCATCCTGTTGACCGACGTGCGCGGCTTCACCCAGGTCTGCGAGCGCCTCAGCCCCGAGCAGACCATCGCGGTGGTCAACCGCTACCTGGAAGGGATCATCAACTCCATTCAGGGACACCAGGGCATCATCGTCGACTTCCTGGGCGACGCGGCCCTGGCCTTCTTCGACACTCTGGACCAGCCCATCGAGCAGGCGGTGCGCCGGGCCCTGTGCTGCTCGCTGGAGGTGCGCCAGGCCAGCCAGGAATTCAACCGTCAGGCGCGCCAGGAGGGTCTGCCCGAGCTGGCCACCGCCATCGCCTTGAACGCCGGCGAGGTGGTGGTGGGCAACATCGGCAGCAAGGCCCGCACCAAGTTCGGCATCGTGGGCGGACCGGTCAACCTCACCGCCCGCCTGCAGACCCTGGCCGAGGGCGGCGAGATCATCGTCTCCGACCAGTTCCTGGCCCTGGCCGGACCGGCGGTGAGGGTGGAGAAGAGCCTCCGCTCCCTGGTCAAGGGCTTCCCGGAGCCGGTCAACGCCCACGTGGTCTCGCCCCAGCAGGATTGCGGCTTGGTGATGGGCGACGATTGCCGTCTGAGCCATCTCGACCGGGCCTAAGCCTCCGGCCACGCCGCCAAATCAAGGTTGGCGAGGAAAGGGACGCCCTCCCTCCTTGGCCGCCTTGCCGAAAAAAGGGGCGGGGATGAACCCCGCCCCAGGAAATCAACCAAGCCTTCGCTTCAGGGCATCACCTGTCAGTAGGCCTCCTCGTAGGCCAGATCCTGGTCGGTGATCTTGTGGCGGAAGGTCACGTAGGCCCAGGTCTGGTAGGCCAGCACGATCGGCACCATCACCAGCGCCACCCCCAGCATGATCTTCAGCGTCAGGGGGCTGGAGGAGGAATTGGTGACGGTCATGGACCAGGCCGGGTTCAGGCTGCTGGGCAGTAGGTTGGGATAGAGCCCGGCCACCCCGAACAAGGTGCAGCCTACGATCATCACCGCCGAGGCGCCCCAGGCCTTCCACCAGGCGTTCTGAGCCATGAAGACACGGCTCAGGAGCAGGCCGGCCACCGCCATCAGCGGCAGGATCCACAGCCAGAGGTAGCTCAGGTAGTTGGCCCAGAGCCGGGTGTAGAACCAGGTGGCCGCCAAGAAGACCACCGCCACCACCAGCAGCGCGGGCCAGATCTTCTTGGCCATGACCTGGGCCCGGGCCTCCAGCTCACCGCTGGCCTTGATGGCCAGCCACAAGCTGCCGTGGGTCATGAAGATCAGCACGAAGAGAATCCCGCCCAGCAGTCCATAGGGATTGAGCAGGGTGAACAGGCTCCCCTGGTAGACGCCCTTCTGGTCGATGGGAATGCCCATGAAGATGTTGGCGAAGGCCACGCCCAAGAGCAGCGCCGGCAGAAAACTGCCCAGCCAGAGGCACGCGTCCCAGATCGACTTCCAGGCCGGGCTGTCGACCTTGCCCCGGAACTCGAAGGCCACCCCGCGCAGGATCAGGGCGAACAACAGCAGCATCAGGGCCGAATAGAGAGAGCTGAACATCACCGCGTAGGTGCCGGGGAAGGCGGCGAAGGTGACCCCGCCGGCGGTGATCAGCCAGACCTCGTTGCCATCCCAGAATGGGCCCATGGCGTTATAGATGACGCGTTTGTCCTGTTCGCTCTTGGCCAGGGCCGGCATCAGCGCGCCCAGACCCAGGTCGAAGCCGTCCAGCATGAAATAGACCGCCCACAGGACGCCCCAGAGCACGAACCAGATGGTTTCCAGCATGGCGTTCACCTCCCCTTCCCCTTAGTTGGCCTTGACCGGCGCGGGACCCTTGCGGGCGTTGCGGAAAATCAGCCAGAAGGCGGCGGCGCCCAACAGGCCGTAGATCAGGATGAAGGCCACCAGGGTGGTGGCCACCTGGCTGACCGCCACCGGGCTGACCGCGTCGGCGGTGCGCATCATGCCCCAGACGATCCAGGGCTGGCGTCCCACCTCGGCCACCAGCCAACCCGCCTCCAGGGCCAGGTAGGGCAGCGGGATCAGCCAGGGCAGCAGCTTGAGCAGCTTGGGGCTGGACTGGGGATCCTTGCGCTTGAGGAAGGCCCAGATCGCGACCAGGATGAACAGGGCGCCCAAGCCCACCATCAGGCGAAAGCCCAGGTAGGTGGGCAGCACCGGCGGCCGGTCCTTGACCGGGAAGTCCTTGAGGCCCTTGACCTCGGCGTTGAAGTCGCCGAAAGCCAGGAAGGACAGCGCCCCGGGAATGGGCAGGGCCTGAACGCTGTTGCGGGCGTTTTTTTGATCTGGCCAGAGAAGCAGGTACATGGGCGCGGCCTTGGTGGTCTCCCAGAGTCCCTCCATGGCCGCCAGCTTGGTGGGCTGCTTCTCGGCCACCTCCTTGCCGCTCAGGTCGCCGTTGATGGCCGCGAAGACGCTGAAGACCAGGGCCCAGGCCGCGGCCAACTTGAAGCTCTTCTTGAAGAATCCGACCTCGCTGTTGCGCAGCAGATGCCAGGCGCTGACGCCCATCACGAAGAAGGCGGCCAGGATGTAGGCCCCGCTCAGGGTGTGCACGAACTCCAGCACGGCCCACTTCTGGGTGACGATGGCCAGGAAGTCGTCCAGTTCGGCCCGGCCGTTGCGCAGCACATAGCCCACCGGGTGCTGCATGAAGCTGTTGGCGGCCAGGATCCAGTAGGCGCTGAGGTTGCTGGCGATGGCCACCAGCCAGATGGCGGTGGCGTGCAGCTTGGGTGAAAGCTTGTTCCACCCGAAAACCCAGACCGCGATGAAGGTGGACTCCAAGAAGAAGGCCAGGGTGGCCTCCACCGCCAGCAGCGAACCGAAAATGTCGCCCACGTATTGGCTGTAGCGGCTCCAGTTGGTGCCGAACTGGAACTCCAGGGTGATGCCGGTCACCACCCCGACGGCGAAGTTGATGAGGAACAGCTTGCCCCAGAACTTGGCCATCCGTTTGTAGTCCTGGTCGCCGCTGATCACGTAGCGGGTTTCCATGATGGCGGTCAGCAGCGAAAGGCCCAGGGTGAGGGGGACGAAAAGGAAGTGGAAGAAAGTGGCGGCCGCGAACTGCAGCCTGGACAGCATCAGAACGTCCATGCTCTTGGCCCTCCGGTGAGGTTGGCGTTTCGATAATGGTATCTATTATCGTATTGCCGTTCGCGCTGTCAAGGCATTTTCCTCCTTGAGGTCCATGCCCATTGGGGCGCCAGCCAAGCTATATGAATTTAATTGTAAAACCGGAGGTAGGGAGTTAGGGGGCTTTTTTAGGGGCTGGATTGGTGATTTTCAGGCGATCCAGGGAGCCTTGGGCCAATTGCCCCACGCTGACGGACTGGAGGGTGTCGCCCCACGGGAACTCCAACAGGCGCGGGTCGCCAAGCCGAGTCAGAAGCGCGCCCCTGGCCTCGCTCCCGCCCAGCCAGCCCAGGGCCCAGGCCGCCGCCCCGGCCACGCCGGGATCGGAATGGCCCAGTAGCTTCCGCGCCGCCTCGGGTGCGCCGCAGGCTCGGGCCAGCTCGGGTTGAGTCTGGGCCAGACGTCCCAGGCCCCAGAGCGCGCCGGCCAAAAGGCTGGGGTGGTCGAGCTGGTTGGCGCAGGGCGCGACCCGGGAGGCCAGGATGTTGGCGAACTCCCGGGCCAGGAGCGGGCTGTGGCTCAGGATCTCGCCGAAAGCCTCGGCCGCGCCCCAGCCCATGGCCCCGGATTCCTCGTTCAGGGTCCACATCAGGCGGCGCAGCACCTCGCGCCCGGTCTCGGGGTCCTGATTGGCCAGCTCGGCCACCAGCGGTCCCAGGAGGCCCACCGCCCGCCAGCGGGCCAGGGCGTTTGGCGCGCTGAGGCCGGCCAGCAGGGCCCGGGTCAGGGCCGGGGCGGGCAGATCGGCCAGGCGCTGGCGGGCCTGGTCCAGGGCCAGGCCCGGCCCCGGCCCCTCCAGGACCGCGCGCACCTGGCGACGAATGGAGCCAGACGGCGTCATGCTAACTGAAAATCACCAGGCAGGTTGGTCAGAGGGTGATGGTCGGGGCCTTTCCCCCGCCCACTTCGTGGAATGGCGGAGCCGCTCCACGGTTTTTTCGGAGGGGGCGCGGGGGAGCCGTTTTTGCGTGGCAAAAAGGGCTCCCCCGCTTCGCTTCTCTTCCGTTTTCATCCCTGGCTGCAATGGCAGCGCACCCCGGCCGTGGGGAGGCCGGCGGCCTTGATGGCTTGACCCATCTTCAGGCCCAACTCGCGGCATTGGCGCAAGGCGTCGTGGTCGGGGACGTAGTTGTGACGCAGACCCTCGTCCACGATCTCCAGCTTCATCTCCTTGAGCATCTCGGTGATGTGCTTGACCGCCTCGCCGCTCCAGCCGTAGGAGCCAAAGGCCGCCGCCAGCTTGCCGGTGGGCTTGAGGCCCCGGATGTAGGTCAGCAGGTCGGCCATGCGGGGCAGCATGCCGTTGTTGAGGGTGGCCGAGCCCACCACCAGGCCCTTGGCGTCCAGCAGCTCGGTGACCACGTCGCTGCGGTGGGTGGTGGCCAGGTTCATCAGCTTGACGCAGACGCCCTCGTCCTGCAAGCCGTCGGCCACGGCCTTGGCCATCAGCTCGGTGCTGTGCCACATGGTGTCGTAGACCACCAGCGCCTTGGCCACCGCTTCCTGGCGCGACCAGCGGTCGTAGGCCGCGATGATCCGGCCGGGATCGCCCCGCCAAATCACCCCGTGGTCCGGGGCGATGGTGTCGATGGCCAGGCCCATCTCCTTGACCTGGGCCAGGAGCTTGCCCACCAGGGGCGAGTAGGGCAGCAGGATGTTGGCGTAGTACTTGGCGGCGTGGTGCATCAGCTCGGACGGATCCACCTGGTCGTCGAAGCGCTCGCTGGTGGCCCAGTGCAGTCCGAAGGCGTCGGAGCTGATGAGCAGCTTGTCGTCAGGGAGATAGGAGAACATGCTGTCGGGCCAATGCAGCATCCGGGTTTCCAGGAAATGGATGGTGCGGCGACCGATGTTCAGGGTGTCTCCGCTCTTGACCACCTCCACCGGCCAGTCTTTGTAATGGAAGTGGGCCATCATGGCCTTCTGACCCATGGGGGAGGTGAAGATCTTCTCGGGTTTGATCAGCTCGATGACCTCCGGCAGGTTGCCGGAGTGATCCATCTCCAGGTGGTTGACCACCAGGTAGTCGATCTTCCTGGGGTCGATCAGGTTGTGGATGCGGTGGGTCAGGTCGCTCAGGAACCCCTTCTTGACCGTGTCGAAGAGGACCACCTTCTCGTCCAGGGCCAGATAGGCATTGTAAGTGGTGCCCTTGTAGGTGGAGTAACCATGGAAGTCGCGGATGTCCCAATCCACGGCCCCCACCCAGTAGATATCCTTCTTTACCTCGATGGGCTTCATGCTCGCCTCTATAGTCGTCTGGCTCCAGCCCCGGGGGCTGGGCGGACCGGGAGTTTCTGCAACGACGCTACGGGTCCGGGCGACGGAGGCGTGTTAGCTCTCCGGCTCGAACTGGTCCTTGCTGGCGCCGCAGACCGGGCAGCTCCAGTCGGCGGGCAGGTCCTCGAAGGCGGTGCCGGCCGGGATGTTGCTGTCGGGATCGCCCTTGGCCGGGTCGTAGACGTAACCGCAAACACCGCAAACGTACTTTTTCATGCTCATATCTCCTTGTCGGCCGGGCGCGGGTTTTTTCGGGCAAAACACGCCGGGCCCGCGCCCGGGGCCCGGCGTTTTGTCTGTTCCAACAGGGCCGATCAGGCCTGGGCCTTCCAGTGGCCGTGCAGGTTGCAGTACTCCCGGGCGGTGACTGAGGCGGCGTCGATCTTGAACACCGCCTCCGGGGCCTGCCCGGGTTTCAGGAACTCCAGGTAGGCCTTGTCGCCGGCCACCAGCTCGATCCACTGGATGTAGTGCTTCTCCTCCATGGGATGGGGCACGCTGCCGACCTTGACCTTGTAGCCGCCGTCGATCTTCTCGATCACCGGCACGTGCTTCTCCTTGGCCGCGTCCACCGTGTTCTCTTCCTGCAGCTTCATGGGCTGACCGCAGCAAACCAACTCGCCCTTGCTGGCGTGCAACATCTCCACGATGTTGCCGCACAGTTCGCATTTGTAAACCTGCAGTCTCTGATTCATGAAAGCCTCCTCGCTGGGGGATGGCGGTCCGGATGGGGGGCCGCCGGACCAAATCGGTTACCAGTTCTCGCCCTTGAGCTCGAAATGGGCTCTGGGGTGGGCGCAGGCCGGGCAGGCGTCCGGGGCGCCCTCGCCCTCGTGCAGATAACCGCAATTGCGGCAGCGCCAGGTGGTCTTGGTCTCGCGCTTGAAGACCCGGCCCGACTCGATGTTGGCGGCCAGGGCGCGATAGCGCTTCTCGTGGAAGCGCTCGGCCACGGCGATGGCCTCGAAGACCTTGGCGATGTCGCCGAAGCCTTCGGCCGCGGCGGTCTTGGCGAAGCTCGGGTACATCACGGTCTGCTCGTAATTCTCGCCGCCGGCCGCTTCCAGGAGATTCTGCCTGGTGTCGCCGATGACGCCGGCCGGGAAGGCCGCCACCACCTCCACCTCGCCGCCCTGCAGGAACTTGAACAGGCGCTTGGCGTGCTCCTTCTCCTGGTTGGCGGTCTCCTCGAAGATGAAGGCGATCTGCTCGTATCCCTCTGTCTTGGCCTGGGCCGCGAAATAGGTGTAGCGGTTGCGGGCCTGGGATTCGCCGGCAAAGGCGGTGAGCAGGTTTTTCTCGGTTTGGGTGCCTTTGAGGCTGGCCATGATTGCTTCTCTCTCCAATCGGTTGCTTCTGGGTGCTAGCTGGCGATCCGGTCCTTGCCGGCCGCGGTGATGGCGTACTTGCAGCGCACCGGACTATCCACCAGCCCCAGGGCCTTGAGCCCCTTGATCTGGTCGCTGACCACCTTGCCGTCCAGCCCCGCCGCCTCCGCGATCTGCTTGGGGGCCTGGGGATTGCCGGCGGCGGCCAGGGTCTTGAGAACCTTGATGCCGGTGACGTCCAGAGCGTTCTTGTCCTTGGCGGTCATTGCCGTTGTCTCCTGGTGTCGATTCGGTTTCAGGCCATGGCGGACTGCTGGCGACGGCAGTCGGGGCAGCGACCCACGAACTCCAGACGATGGCCCATCACCTCGAACCCGCTGTGCTGGCTGGCGGCGCGCTCCAGGCCGTCCATGGGCGGCAGGTCCAGGTCGAAAACCCGACCGCAATCCAGACAGCGCAGATGGTAGTGGTTGTCCACCGTGCCATCGAAGCGCATCTCCACGCCCGCCACGTCAAGCTTCTGGATCACGCCCACCCGGGAGAGGATCTCCAGGTTGCGGTAGACCGTGCCCAGGCTGATCCGCGGCAGGCGTCGGCGCACGATCTGGCAGAGCTCCCCCGCCGTGGGGTGGCTCTTGAGCTTGCACAACTCGTCCAGGATCACCTGGCGCTGAGTCGTCATCCGTAGTCTTTGGGTTGCTTCCACGACCGCCTCCACTTAGTAACAATTATCGACTACCAAGGTAACAATACCAACCTTGGCTGTCAATGGGCGGCGCCCCCCAATTGTCTGGCTGACCTCCGCCGCAGGCTGGGAACAGGCTTGGGGCCCCGGGAGGCTCTCGGTTGTCACAGGCGCTCATTTCTAGGGTAAACCAGGGAATTTGGACGAGCAAGGGTTCATTTTCATTCTCGTTGGTTGGTGGCTGGAACCGACTGCTATACTTGCCCGATGAAACCAGCCCGAGGGGTTTTCCATGCAGCCTGACGCCAAAAATAAACCCGCGGTCGTGCTCCTCTCCGGCGGCCTGGATTCCAGCACCTGCCTGGCCCTGGCCCGCGAACGTGGCTTTCGCTGCTTCGCCCTGAGCTTCGCCTATGGCCAGCGCCACGCCCAGGAGTTGGCCGCCGCCCGGCGGGTGGCCCGGGCCCTGGGGGTGGAGCGTCACCTGATCCTGGAGTTGGACCTGCGCCCCATCGGCGGCTCGGCCCTGACCGCCGACCTCCCGGTGCCCAAGGACCGACCGCTGGCAGAAATGTCCCACGGAGTGCCGGTGACTTACGTTCCAGCTCGCAACACTCTTTTCCTGTCCCTGGCCGTGGCCTGGGCCGAGACCCTGGAGGCCACCGACATCTTCATCGGGGTCAACGCGCTTGATTATTCGGGCTATCCCGACTGTCGGCCGGAATTTATCGCCGCCTTCCAAGAAGTGGCCAACCGGGGCACCCGACTGGGGGCCGAGTTGGGCGGGCGTTTCACCATCCACACCCCGCTGATTCGGCTGAGCAAGGCCGAGATCGTGGCCCAGGGCCTGCGTCTGGGTCTGGATTATGGTCTGACCCACTCCTGCTACGACCCCACCCCGGAGGGCCTGGCCTGCGGGCGCTGCGACTCCTGCCTGTTGCGGCGCAAGGGCTTTGCCGAGGCCGGAGTTAGCGACCCCCTGCCCTACGCCGAATAGACGCCCCCGACGCCCGCCCCCGGCCGGGCGCGAGCGCCAAGCCCAGGCGGATCAAGGGGCGGCGGGATGGGCCTGGGCCAGCACCACGCAGCGGGCGTGGCTGGGCTTTTGGCCGTCCGGGCCGGTGATGCCTTCGGGAGCGACCCGGTAGGGTTGGCCGAAAAAGTCGATCAGGATGTCCCCGCCCTCCCGGGTCACGCCCAGCTCGGCGCAGGGCAGGTTATCCCACACCCGGCCCAACTGGCCCAGATCGTCCTGATATATCTCGCCAAAAACCGGGGCTTTCGCTTGCATGGCGCGCTCCTGGCCAAAGGTTGGTCCGCGGGCGCTGCGGCCCTTTAGTCATGAGTCAGGGCGATCTTCTCGAACATCGTCACCAGGCCCATGCAGAGGATGTAGATCGCGTCGATGGGCAGGTTCTGCGTGGCGGTGGAATCGAAGAACATGTTCAGGGATGATTCCATGCCGTCCTCGGGCTTCCAGTAGCAGATCAGGATGGGAAGCTTGGGGAGGGGATGGATCACCACCGCGATGTCCGATTCGAACTGGTCCGGGGCGGGACGGCCGGCGAAGATGTCGATGATCAGCTCGAAGAGGTTGGTGTGTTGGTCGATCACCTTCTTCAGGGCCTTTTCGCAGCGATGCTCGAAGAAGTTCTTCCAGTCCAGGCCGCCGGGCAGGTCGCGAAAGGCCAGCCATTGGCCCCGGGGCTCCCGCCCCTGGCCCTTCAGGGCCAGCTTGAGGATGGGCAGGCTCAGCCAGCTGTTGACATGGCAACTGGAGACGATGCCGTCCGGCCCCAGGAGATAGTCCTTGCCCAACACCGGGATCACCATCTGCCCCTGGCGCATGACCAGCCCCAGCCGGCCGGCGGCCGCCGCCAGGTCGCTGGCGCACACCAGATCTTGCAGCTCCGACAGGGCCCTTTGCATGTCATCCGTCCCGTCGGCGGCGGTCTTGGCCGGCGGAGCGGCCGCGGCCAGGACCTCCGGGGGCAGATGGGGGCAGTCGGCCAGACCTTTCCGGCCCTGGATCACCGCCACCGCGAAGGCCAGACAGGCGGCCAGGCCGCAGTCGCGGCAGTTGGTCTTGGGCAGCAGTTGGTAGACGTCAAGGTGGGTCTTCAATTCGGCCATGCGCGCTCCTCCCGTGACTGGTGGCGGGTGATTGCTCTGGCGCGAGCATAACCGGGTTTTCTGTGGAGCGAATCCCCCGTTCGGGCCATGTGGGGGAGTGGGGAGACGGGGTTAGACCAGCCCCTGGTGGGCGGCCCAGACCGCGGCCTGGGCGCGGTCGTTGAGGGTCAGTTTCTGGAA
This sequence comes from Desulfarculus sp., assembly GCA_020216805.1. Taxonomy (GTDB): domain Bacteria; phylum Desulfobacterota; class Desulfarculia; order Desulfarculales; family Desulfarculaceae; genus JACRDC01. Next base: position 11,955 of record JAIWNN010000092.1, read on the forward strand.
GATGTTGTCCAGGTGGCGCTTGACGGTGTGGGGGCTCAGGCGCAGGACCTCGGCGATCTGGGGGTTGGTCAGGCCCCGGGCCGCCAGGCGCAGCACCTCCAGTTCGCGCGGGGTGAGCGGCCGCCGCAGGGCGGCCTGGAAGGGCAAATCGCCCAGACCCAGCCGGTTGGTCTCCTCCAGGCTGCGGTACAGGGCCGCGCGGCGCTGGCCCTGGCGCGCCTGGCGGTTCTTGCGAGGGGTGATGTCGAAGCTGATGCGCGCCACCAGCCTGATCCGGCCCTTGGCGTCCCGGATGGGATAGGCCCGGGCCTCCCGCCAGATGGTGCGTCCGTCCTTGAGGAGGGTGGAGCGCTCCACCGCCTGGGGCCGGCCGCTGGCCAGGACCTCCCTGACCGGGCAATTGTGCTCGCAGACCTGGTCCAGGCCGTTGAAGACGCGATAGCAATGCTCTCCGACCCAGGAATCGCCCCGGCCGGATGGGTCTGGAGGCAGCAGGGGCTCCTTGGCCCAGACGATGCGGTAGGCGGTGTCCACCACCGCCAGGGAGTCGCCCAGGCTGGCCAGGACCTCCCAGGCCGACCAGGCAGTTGGGCCGGAGCTAAAAGTCGACGGGTCCATCTCCACCTCGCGCCATCCCCGCTCCCCTGAATCCGCTGCTGGCCAGGTATGAATCCACGGCCGCCGGGTCTGCCTGTTTCATAAGCCTGTTGCCCGAATCAGTCAAGCCTGGCCGGCCTAGGTGTCGTTGTCAAAGAGGTTGTGCACAGATTGCCAGCCTTGAGACTGGTGGCTTATGGTTTAAGGCCGCATGCGGGCGGCGGTGGT
>JAIWNN010000166.1 GCA_020216805.1 Desulfarculus sp.
TCTTTGGGGGCCAAAGCAAGGTTTTCCCCCAGACCCCCTTTCCAAAGAAAGCCGGGTGGGGGTGGGGGATGCGGCCGGGCGGCTGACTGTCGACAAAGCTTCGACCTTCGAGGCGGGGCGTCACGGAAAGTCTAGGTAAAATATAGCGATAGCCGTCATCGCCAGGAGCCGTCAGGCGACGAGGCGATCCTCCGAATTCAGTCTCCCCGCCTTTCATCGCCGCCGGCCAGCGTCAAGGCCCCGGTCAGGCCCAGACGCGCAAAGGCCGCCGCCCGTTCCCGGACGGCGGCCTAAGCCTCGGCACTATCCTTCATGGTTTATTGCTCGCTCCTCCCTTCCTTCGTGACCGGGTTTTCAACCCTCGAAGCGAACCTCCTCGATCTGCTCCGGATCACCCCCCGGCAGGCTGGACCAGAAGCCCTGCACCAAGCTGGCCAGGTCCCGCCAATCCTCCCGCCCGTGCGGATCCTCTTCCACGTAGGCCTCCACCGCTTCCGCTGGCGTGGCCACCCATTCCCCGTTTTGCAGGTGCCGGTAGCCGCGCCGGGGGTCGAAGACCAACACCGTGTCGCGATACCTGAAGATGGTGGCGAAGGCACCCTCCTTTCATTGGGTCGTTCTCTGAGCTAAAAATAAGCATCCTTGCGCTTCGCGCCAGCCCTCCAGCCGGCCAGCCAGCGCCGCAGCCGGGCCGCGTGGCCGGACAGGGCCGCCGCCGGGTCGTTCATCCCCGGTTCCCCCACCCGGTCCAGGTCCTGCCACAGCCCTGGCTCGCGGCCGTCGCCCAGCAGCTCCCCCTCGGCCCGGCGGCGGGCCGGGGGCTCCAGACCCGCCAGCCCGGCCTCCAGCTCCCGGGCCAGGACCACGTAGGCCCGCTGGGCCGCCAGCCATGGCCCCGCCCCCTGGCCGGCCAGGTAAGCGGCCAGGGCCGCTCCGGCCAGGGCCGGGCTCGCGCCGCCTTGGCATTGGGGATGACGGGGCAGGGGCGTAAAGACCTCCTGGCCCGCCGAATCAGCCTCCAGGCCCAGGGGATAGAGCCGGCAGGCCAGGGGGCGCGCCGGATGCACCGCGCAGCCGGTTGGGGTCAGGAAACCGCAGCGGCCGTCCGGCCCGAAGCGCAGGAACAGGCCGGCGTTGTCGGTGTGCCGGGCGATGAACTCCCCCGTGGCCTGCCCCAACCGGCGGGCCAGCCGCCAGACCTCCCAGGGGTTGAGCTGGATGGCCTGGTGGGCGCAGCAGGCCCCGCAGCGGGCGCAGGCGAAGGCGGGAGGCGGGCTGGGGCGCAGCCCGGCGAATGACGGTTGTCCGGCGGGATCGGGGCTGTCATTCTTGAGTCTAGACATGGGGTTCGGCCTTTCGTCTGCCGCACCGGGCCATCACTTGCGCTCCTTGACGGAGGAAGGCGTGCTGGACAACCGCACCTTCATGGTGGCCGGCCTGGTGGCCACGCTGGTCTTCTTCCTGGCCACGCTGGTCATCAGCCTGACCACCCGCCGCTATCGCGGCCTGTGGTGGTGGACCCTGGGCAACGGCCTATATATGCTAAGCTTTTTCGGTTTCGTCTTCCAGAATTATACACCGCCCTGGTATCTCAGCCTGCTTCTGGCCAACCTCGCCAGTCTGATCGGGGTGATCTGCTGGAATTTCAGCATCCGCCGTTTCCTGGGTCTGCCACTGCCCCTGGGGCCGGGCCTGGCGAGCCTGATCCTGGTGGCCGCCTTGCTGCACTATTACTCCGCCTGGCAATTCAACACCTCCCTGCGCGTTGTCGTCATCAGCCTCTCCTACGCGCCCTGGTGCCTCGATTTGGCCCGGGTGCTCTGGCGGGAGCGGGAGATCGCCAGCCCCGCCAGCCGCAATACCCTATCCCTGACCTCCCTGGCCTTGGCGGGGTTTTTCCTCTTCCGCGCCCTGGCCACGCCCTTCAATCCCCCGGGAGACACCCTTTTCCAGCCCAATTGGCTGGTCGGCCTGGCCATGGCGGTCTTCATGATGGGGGTGATGCTGTTCAACATCTGCTTCCTGGCCCTGGTCACGGTGCGCCACGAGCGTGACCTCCAGGATAAGATCCTGGAACTCAACCGGGAAATCGAGCTGCGACACGCCCTGGAGGAGCGCCTGGCCCGGGAGGCCACCCTGGATCCCCTGACCGGCCTGGCCAACCGGCGCAAGCTGGAGGAGCTGGCGGCCAAGAGCCTGACCGTGGCCCGCCGCCATGGCCGGCCCCTGGCCCTGCTGATGATCGACGTCGACCAGTTCAAGCGGATCAACGACCAGCAGGGGCACCAGGCCGGCGACGCGGCCCTCCGGGTCTTGGCCGACCTCTGCCAGCGACAGATGCGGGAGGAGGACACCCTGGCCCGCTTCGGCGGGGACGAGTTCGTGGCCCTGTTGCCCCACACCAGCTTGGACCAGGCCCTGGAGATGGCCGAGCGGCTGAGGGGGAGCGTGGAGGCCTTCGGCCGGGCCGAGGGCTGCCCCCAGCCGGGCCTGACCATCAGCCTGGGGGTCAGCGGGTTTCAGCCCGGGGACGCCAGCTTCGCCGACCTTCTGGCCCGGGCCGACGCCGCGCTCTACCAGGCCAAGGCCAGCGGCCGCAACCGGGTCTGCCAGGCGCGGGTGGGGGAGGCGGGCGACCCGCCGCTCAGGCGCCGGGAGCGCGAATCCCGCGACCCGACTTGACAACCCGGTCCGGCCGTGGGCTAAATTCAGCCAGCGCCTCCCCCCGGGGGGGCCCAAAACCTCAACCAACCCCCAAACAGCGCCCGAAAGGAAGCATCCCGTGGAACGCACCCTCATTCTCATCAAACCCGACGCCATCTCCCGCGGCCTGGCCGGAACGGTCCTGGGCCGCTTCGAGCAAAAGGGCCTCAAGATCGCCGGCATGAAGATGATCCAGCTCGGCGACGCCCTGTTGCGCGAGCACTACAGCCACCTGGCCGACAAGCCCTTCTTCCCCACCATCGCCGAGTTCATGAGCCGCACCCCGGTCATCGCCCTGTGCCTGGAAGGCAAGGAGGCGGTGGAGGTCTGCCGCAGCCTCTGTGGCGTCACCAACAGCCGCAAGGCCGCCCCAGGCACCATCCGCGGCGACCTGGGCATGAGCATGCAGTGCAACCTGGTCCACGCCAGCGACTCCCCGGAGACCGCAGCCGCCGAGGTGGCCCGTTTCTTCAAGCCCGAGGAATTGTTCGCCTACGACCCGGCCCTGATCAATTACCTCTACGCCAGCGACGAGCGCTAGGCCGGTTGGAGCCAACCACGGGGCCGGCGGCCGCCAACCCAGCCCGGTTGGGGCCGCCCGGCCCGGATCGCGACGAGGTCATGAGCCGGCATTTGAGCGAAGAGGACGTCATCCGCCTGGTGCAGTCCCTGAGCGCCGGGACCGGGAGCCATGGCCTCTGCGTGGGCATCGGCGACGACGCGGCGGTGTTGCATCACACCGGCGGAAGCCTGGTGGTGACCACCGACCTGCTGGTGGAGGGCGTGCACTTCGACCTGGCCTACACCAGCGCCTATGACCTGGGCTGGCGGGCCATGGCCGCCAACCTCTCCGACATCGCGGCCATGGGGGCCTTGCCCCGCTGGTCGTTCCTCTCCCTGGGCCTGGCCGGACCCCCGGAGGAGGAGTTCGTGGCCTCCCTGGTGCGGGGCATGGCCGACCTGGCCGGGCCCCAGGGCCTGGTCCTGGCCGGCGGCGACACCGTCAAGGCCCCCCAGGTGATCGTCAACCTCTGCCTGATCGGGGACGCGGCCGGGGTCGGTCCCCTGCTGCGCTCAGGGGCCCGGCCCGGCCAGGCGGTCTGCGTCACCGGGTCCCTGGGGGCCTCGGCCGCCGGCCTGGCCTGGCTGGGGCGCGGCGGGGCCAAGGACGAC
>JAIWNN010000093.1 GCA_020216805.1 Desulfarculus sp.
TAACAGCTCGCTGTAACACTTGGAAGGACTAACTGCCCGAAATAAAACAAGCTGCTGAAAAACCAGCAGCTTGTGATCATGTGGCGGAGAGAGAGGGAGTCGAACCCTCGGTACCCCTTGTGAGGGTACACGCGATTTCCAGTCGCGCACCTTCGGCCACTCGGTCATCTCTCCGCAAGGGACGGACCGGGTCCAACCTGTCCGCAGATGTACCGGAAAGCCGTATAGCTGTCAACTGGGCGGCGCTTGGTCGGCGGGGGGGGCGGGGTCGCCGCTGGCGGGGCGGGCCAGGGCCAGGCGCAGGCTGGCCACCAGCAGGCGGCGGAACTCGGGCCAGGGCAGACCGACCAGATGGGGGCGCAAGTCGCGATACAGCCCCCGGGCCATCAGCTCCACCCGGGAAGGCGCGGGGTTTTCCTGGTCTTGGGTCAAACGCGACGATCCTTTGCTGACGGGCGACGGAGAAAAGGCATCCCGGCAGGGATTGACCTTGGCGCAGGCCCACCGGTGGTGGTGGACCACGCCCTGCCGGGCGCCCGGAGCGCTGGGGCCGGCGGCGACCGATCGCCAACATGACACTAGGATTATCGGCAACGCGGCCGAATGACAACATGAAAAATTCGCGCCGTTTTCCAACTTGCGGCGCGTCTGGTGTAGGATTAGATTGGCGCGGGGTGGCTCGCTCCCCCCAGACGCCGGCAACGGAGGCAGCACACGGCAGAGGTGGCAAATGCGCATGAGAGCAATGATGGTGGCGGTTCTGGGGGTGGCCCTGATCCTGGCCTCCGGCCTGGCGTGGGCCGGCCTGGAGCAAGGCCACAGCGTCAAGACGGTGAAGTTCGCCGGGGCCGAGGTGCACCTGGAGGATGGTTCGATCTGGAAGGTGCCCAACCGATCGGATTGGGAGATCTCCTACACCTGGCTGCCGGGCCAGCCCATCGCCATCCGGGACGGCAAGTCGCTGGTCAACCTCAATAGCGGCGAGGAAGTGGACGTCAAGAAGGTGAAGGGCCCGGGCCAGCCCGAGCCCGCCCCGGCGGCGGCGGGAGGCCCGGTCAAGGTGCCCACCGTCACCAGCAAGGGGGTGGTGACCAAGCTGGAGACCCCGGCCCCGGCCAAGGCTCCGGCGGCGGCCGCGGCGGCGACCCAGGTTTCCAACCTGGAGAAGCGCATGGACTCCCTGGAGGACAAGCTCCAGGTCCTGGACTGGCGGCTGCGGCGGATCGAGGAGGCCCTGCAGGCCAAGCCCAAGCCCTAGGCGGACCGCGGAGTTAGGTGGTCACGGCCCGCGCCGGGGTCTTCCCCGCGGCGCGGGCCTTAATTTATCCTGGTGATCAGGTATGTTGGATCGCGAACTATCCCCGCGGCACGATCTGTTAAGGCGGACCTTCCTCCACCTGCCGGGGGTGGGCCCGCGGCGGGAGCTGGCCCTGTGGCGGGCGGGGGTGACGGACTGGGAGGAGTTCCTGGTCCGGGGCGAGGCCCTGTTGCCGGCCAAGCTGCGCCGGCCGGGGCGGGCGATGGTGGCCCGCAGCCTGGCCGCCCTGGCCGAGCCCGGCGGCCTGGCCGGTCTGGCGGAGCTGATCCCGCCGGCCGAGCACTGGCGCTTCTATCCCCGCTGCCAGCGGGTGGTGGCCCTGGACATCGAGACCGGAGGCTTGCCGGAGGAATGGGGCGGGGTGACGGTGGTGGGGCTCTACGACGGCCAGGAGGTGACGCAGTACGTGGCCGACCACAACATGTGGTTAATTAACGATGCTATGAAAGGATATGATGTGGTGGTCACCTTCGCCGGGGCCAGCTTCGACCTGCCGGTGCTGCGCCAGGTCTTCCCCGGGCTATACGTCCCGCCGGTGCACATCGACCTGCGCTGGGTGCTCAAGCGCCTGGGCCTGACCGGCGGGTTGAAGCGCATCGAGCGGGTGCTGGGCATCCGGCGGCCGGAGGAGGTGGAGGGCCTGGGGGGCTACGAGGCGGTCTGGCTCTGGCGGCGACATTTGGCCGGAGAAACCGGGGCCTTGGAAAAGTTGCTCCAGTACAACGCCCAGGACGTGATCAACCTGCTGCCCCTGCTGCGCTGGGCGGTGGGCAACCTGGCCGCCCGGCTGCTGGAGCGGGCGGTTGAGGCTGGCGGCGGAAGCGGCCCTGGCCTCCTCGGGACGTAGGCCCCGGACTTTCCCGCGCGAGCCCGCCACCGGCGCGAGCCAGGCGCGGGCGAAAGACGGCGCCACCCCACCCGCGCCAGTGAGCCCAGCCACGGGGCCGACCCGTCGCTGCCCGCCCCTAGTCGAAGCCCGCCCCCACGGTGGAGAGCTTGTCGCACATGGACTCGACGATGTTCTCGAGCTGCTGGCCGGAGAGGTTCAGGCGCTTCATGGCGGCGCGGTCCAGCTCCGGCACCCAGTCGTCGCCGCCGTCGCCCAGGCCATAGGCCCGGGTCAGGTGGTCGGCCAGGTGGACCACGGCGGTGACCAGGGGGGCGTTGCGCGCCCCCTCGGGCTGGTGGTGCCAACGGATGGGATCGATCAGGTTTTCCGGCAGCTTCCAGCTCTCGGCCAGCCATTGGCCGATGTGGCTGTGGTCGAAGCCCAGCACCTCGCGCTCGGCCTCGCGCACGCTCAGGCCCCGCTCGGCCATCAGGGCGGCGATGGCGTCGTTGTCCTCGGGCATGTGGGCGCGCAGGACGACCTTGCCCAGGTCATGCAACAGCCCGGCGATGGAGGCCTCCTCGGCCTCGGGGAACTCGATCTCGGTGGCGATGATGCTGGCGGCGGTGGCCACGCCCATGGAATGGACCCACAGGGCCTCGGCCCGGTTCTTCATCAGGTCGAAGACGCTGCTGGTCAGGATCAGGCCCTTGACTACGTCGAAGCCCAGGAGCACCAGGGCCTGGGTCAGGGAGCCCACCTTGCGCGAGAAGCCGAAGAAGGCGCTGTTGGCCAGCTTGAGAACCTTGGCCGAGAGCACCTGGTCCCGGCTGATGAGGCGGCCGATGTCGGCCACCGAGAAGCGCTTGGACTCCACCGCCCGGCTGATCTGCTCGATCATGCCCGGCAGGGTGGGCAGGTTCTTGAGCAGCTGGATCTTCTTGCGGGCTTCGGCGCGGGATTCGGTCATGGCCTCAGGCGCTTTCGTCGCGGCCGGCGTCCGGTGGATGGCATCCGCTGGCCAGGCGGCGGCGGAAGAGCTCGCGGATGGCGCGCTGAAGGGGATCGTGGGCCACCCGCGAGAAGCGCCGCTCCAGGGCGGCCTCCTGGCGGGCCAGGAACGCCTGGCGCTCCTCGTCGCTGGCGAACAGGTCGCCCTCCACCGCCACCGTCTCGATGTCCAGCCGCCGCAACAGACCGATGGTTTCCGCGGTGATGGCCCGGCCCTTGCCCATCAACACCACGCCGTCGGCGCGGGTGACGTCCTGGGCCAGCACCTGGCCCTCGCTGAGCTTGTCCACCGGCAACCGGATCATGCCGCGTCCTTTCGCCCCGTTGCTGGACCCACCCCATGCTAGCACCACCCCGGCCGCGCCACAAGCGCCTGGCCTTGGGAGGGCGGCGGGCCTGTGCTAGAATCTCGCCCAGACCGGCCAAACCACACCGACAGCGGACGGGCGGAGATGAAGCGGGACAACGGCGGGTGGCGGTGCAGGGCCCTGGCCCTGGTGCTGGGCCTGGGGCTGATTTGGCCCCTGGCGGCGTTGGCGGCCGAGGGCCGGACCTCGGCCGCCGGGGCGTCCGATGACGTCCTGGGGCTGGCCGGGCTGGTGGAGCTGGCCCTGGAGCGCCAACCCCAGTTGCAGCAGGCCGCCGCCAACCGCGAGGCCGCCCGCGCCCGCCAGGTCCAGCAGAGATCCCATTTCTGGCCCCAGCTGGCGGGCGACGCCCGCTGGGTCAAGTCCCGCAACGAGCGCACCCTCACCGGCAACCCCGGCGACCGCCAGCTCAGCGCCGGCCTGACCCTGGATCAGGCGGTCTTCGACTACGCCCTCTATGGCCAGGCCGAGGCCGCCGGCTGGGAGGTTGACGCCTACGACCGCCAATACCAGGCGGTGGTCAATCAGGTGGTGGCCGAGGTGCGCTCCGCCTATTTCAACCTCATGACCGGCAAGGAGCTGCTGGCCGTCAGCCAGGCCCAGGAGGCGGACACCCGCGCCTTCAGGGACCGCACCCGGCGGCTGTTGGACCAGGGCCTGGCCGCCCGGCCGGAGCTGGCCCGAGCCGAGCTGGACCTGGCCGAGGCCCAACGCAAGGTGATCGAGAACCGGGCCAACCTGCGCCGCCTGGCCGCAGCCCTGGCCCTGGCGGTGGGAGTGCCCCAGGTCTACGACCTGGAGGTGGGCGGGGTGGTGACGGCCCGGCCCCAGGAGCTGGCCGAGGCCGATCTGGAGGACGTCGCCCAGGCCCGCCGTCCGGAAATCCAGCGCCTGGACTACCTGGCCCGAGCGGCGGCCGCCTCCATCGAGGCGGCCTGGGGCGGTCACCTGCCGACCCTGGACCTGAGGGCCGACCTGGGCCAGAGCGGCCGGGACACCCTGGATGACGAGTACCACGACTACGGCCTCTACCTGGGCTTGCCCATCTTCACCGGCTGGCGGACCACCGGGGCGGTGGTGGAGCGCCGGGCCCTGCACCGCGCCGCCTTGAAGGCCCTGGAGCAGCAGCGCCAGAGTGTGCGCAGCGAGGTGCGGCAGGGCTGGCAGGGGCTCTTGGAGGCCCGGGCCAAGGTGGAGGTGGGGGCGGTGCAGCTCATGGCGGCCGAGGAAAACTGGCGGCTGGTCAAGGGGCGCTACGACAACGGCCTGGCCACCCCCCTGGAGCTTTCCGAGGCCCGCACCCAGCGTTTCAGCGCCCAGGCCGCGGTGGTCCAGGCTCATTACGGGGTGCTGGCGGCCCTGGCCGAGCTGGACCGGGCGGTGGGCGGGGGGCTGGAGCCTTTCCTGCCCGCCGCCGCCCCGGCCGCGCCGGCCGCGCCGCCCCCCGGAGGCCAACGGTGAAGGTGGAGTTCGTCAATCTCAAGCAGGCCGGCCTGACCCCGGAGCGGGCCGCCGCCCTGTTGGCCGCCCGCCACCACGCCGGTGGGGCCCGGGTGCTGGTCAGCGCTCCGGACCCGGCCCAGGCCGTGGAGGTGGACCGCCTGCTCTGGACCCTGGATCCGGCCTCCTTTGTCCCCCACGCCCGGGCCGGGGCGGACGACCAGGACCAGGAGCCGGTGCTGATCGCCCCGGGGCCGGAAAACCTCAACCAGGCCGCGGTGCTGGTGATGCTGGCTCCGCCGCCGGAGCTGCCCCTGGCCGCCTACCAGCGCCTGGTGCTCCTGGTGCCGGCCCAGGAAGGACCGGAGCTGGCCCGCTGCCGCGAGTTCTACCGCCAGATGCAGCAACGTCCGGGGGTGGAATTGTTGCACACCACCCAGGTCCGCTGATCCGGGGGGCGCCTTTTCCCTTGCCGATCCGGCCGGGATCGGGTATATAGGCACCCTCGTAGTTGGAAATCCCCCAAACGGCCGTCAAAGTGTAAACGAGGTCCCCATGGGCAGCGTCATTAAGAAGCGCCGCAAGAAGATCCGCAAGCACAAGCATCGCAAGCTGCTTAAGCGGACTCGTCACCAGCGCCGCAAGTAATTCGACGGGGGCCGGCCGTCCGGGCCGGCCCCCTCGCCCAACCAGCCGACCCGAGCCCCCTTTAGGTCAGGCGGCAGCGCATCGCCGCCCAGTTCGAGCCCGGCGACGGGCGGGGTGGCGTGCTTTGTCGCCGACCGCTGGTCGGCGAGGAGGAACCTCGGCCTCCGCCCCGGGCCCGCGAAGCGATGCCGCCGCCGGAGGGACGGGAGACCCCCCGTGGCGGCGCGTCCAATCAGCGTTTTTGCACGAGCGAAAGGGAAGGCGGATCCTTGGGACCTGCCTTGTTGGTGCCCACGGGCGCAAGAGGGCAGCCGGTGCGATTCCGGCGCGGTCCCGCCGCGGCAACCGGGTACGAAAGCCGCGATCATGCCACTGTCGGTCCTGCCGGCGGGAAGGCGCGGACGGTGGGTTGATCCGGGAGCCAGAAGACCTGCCCACCGTATCGCCCGCTCCCAACCGGCGGAGCACCGGAGGAGCAGTCCGGCGGGCATTGGGATGGATGAAGAAGACGGGTGCAACCCCCCCAGCCGACCTGGCTGGGGGATCGTTATTTTTCGTCAGGGCGACAACCTTGCTCATCGCCGCGTCCTAGCCGCTGAACGCCCTGGTGGCGCGCAGCCTGGTCGCGCCGGTGGTCATTTTCCTGCCGATGCGGCCAAGGGGAGCGCTATGAACCCGGCCGCGACCGGTCGACCCGTGCTGGCCTGCCGTCTCTTTGCCGACGCCAGCCGGCTAGTCCCCGTTGAGCCCCTCGCGGATGCCCAGGGCCTTGAGCTTCTTGTGCAGGTGGGAGCGCTCCAGGCCGATGGCCTCGGCGGTGGCGGAGACGTTGCCCTGGTGCTGGGCCAGCTTTCGCTCCAGGTAGAGACGCTCGAAGGCGGCCCGGGCCTCCTTGAAGTCATCCAGGGCCAGGGCCTGGGGCAGGCCGGCCGGGGCCTCGCCGGAAGCGCGCAGTTCGCTGGGCAGATCGGCCGGCCCGATCTCCTGGCCGGGGCAAAGGATCACCAAACGCTCGATCAGGTTCTTTAGCTCGCGCACGTTGCCGGGCCAGGAGTGGGCCTTGAGCGCCTCCAGGGCGGCCGGGGTCAGGCGCTTGGGGGCCAGACCGGTCTTGGCGGCGTGGGCGTTCAGGAACTCCCGGGCCAGGTCGGGGATGTCCTCCACTCTCTGGCGGAGCGGCGGCACCTGGATGGGGATGACGTTGAGGCGGTAGTAGAGGTCCTCGCGGAAGCGTCCGGCGGCGATCTCGGCCGGCAAATCCTTGTTGGTGGCGGCCAGGACCCGGACGTTGACGCTGATGGTGCGGGTGCCGCCCACCCGCTCGAAACGCTGCTCCTGGAGGATGCGCAGGATCTTGGCCTGGGTCTTGAGGCTCATGTCCGCGATTTCGTCCAGGAACAGGGTGCCGCGGTCGGCCAGGTCGAACTTGCCCCGCTTGCGGGCGGCGGCCCCGGTGAAGGCCCCTTTCTCGTGACCGAAGAGCTCGCTCTCGATCAGCTCCTCGGGGATGGCGGCGCAGTTGACGTCCACCAGGGCCTGGTCGGCCCGGGGGGAGAGGTGGTGGATGGCGTGGGCCACCAGCTCCTTGCCGGTGCCGTTCTCGCCGGTGATCAGCACCCAGGAGTCGGTGGGGGCCACCCGGGCGATGGCCTCGCGCAGCGCCGCGATGGCCGGGCTGGAGCCGCTGAGCCGGGGCGGCTCGGGCTTGGCCTTCAGGAGCAGGTTCTCCTCGGCCAGGCGCCCCAGGGCCAGGGCGTTGCGCGCGGCCAGGAGGATCTTGTCCATGTCCAGAGGTTTTTCGATGAAGTCGAAGGCCCCTAGGCGGGTGGCCCGGACCGCCATCTCCAGGTTGGCGTGGCCACTGATCATGATCACCGGCAAGGTTGGGTGGCGGCGCTTGAGGCGCTCCAGGACCTCCAGGCCGTCCAGGCCCGGCATCCAGATGTCCAGGAGCACCAGGTCCGGCTGGTCTTCCTCCACCAGGGCCAGGGCCTCGGGTCCGTCCGAGGCCAGGCTGACCTCGTAACCCTCGTCGCCGAGAATGCCTTTCAGGGCCAGACCGATGGATTTCTCGTCGTCCACCACCAAGATGTGGGCGCTCATGTCTCCTCCGGGCCGGGGGTCGCGGGGCGGGGCCGGGGTTGACCGGCCGGCTCGCCTATTACATCCCCCAGGCGGGGCCGCCGGTCAAGGGCGGAGTGGGCCCTTTGCCGGCGGCGACGGCGGGGGAGGCGGAGGCGGGGGTGGGCGATGGTTGGCGGTCAGTTGCCCGGGGTCAGAGATCCATGTTGGAGGCAGAGTTGTTTGACCAGGGCCAGGCGCTCGCCCAGGCTCAACTCGAAGTAGAGCCGGGAACAGACCAGGGCCGAGACGATCTCGCGCCAGAGTTGACGATGGTTGGCCGGCATGGTGGACCTCCTTGTCCGGGTTCATCCATCTTATCGGCGCAAGCTCACAAAGACTTGAGTTTTTCTTTGCGCGTCCACCGCGGAAAGGCGACCCGGCGTCCCACGCAACCGCCTTTGGACAGGGGAGCCGGGGAAGAACCTTTCGCCCCCCCATCTGCTCCCGCGTTCTCGCTCATGCCTTCCCCGGTCCGGGCTCGGCCACGCGGCGGATGCTGGCCCCGGCGGCGACCAGTTTTTGGTCGATGCGCTCGTAGCCCCGGTCCAGGTGGTAGACGCGGCTGATCTCGGTGGTGCCCTCGGCGGCCAGGGCGGCCAGGACCAGGCAGGCGCTGGCGCGCAGATCGGTGGCCATGACCGGGGCGCCGGTGAGCTTGCGCGCGCCCTTGACCACGGCGGTGGAGCCGGTGACTTCGATGTTGGCCCCCAGGCGGCGCAGCTCGCTGGTGTGCATCAGGCGGTTTTCGAAGATGGTCTCCTGGAAGACGGCGCTGCCGGTGGACAGGGCCATCAGGGCCATGAGCTGGGCCTGCATGTCGGTGGGAAAGCCGGGGTAGGGGCCGGTGATGATGGTGACCGGCTTGGGCGCGCGCCGGGCGCTGACCACCAGGCCCTTGGGGGTGGGTTGGAAGCGCAGGCCGGCCTCCTTGAGCTTGGCGATGACCGCGGTCATGTGCTCCACCGGGGCGTCGGCGATGGTCAGCTCACCCCGGGTGATGCCGGCGGCGACCATGTAGGTGCCGGCCTCGATGCGGTCGGGCATGACGGTGTGCTCCAAGGGAGCCAGCTCGTCCACGCCGTCGATGATCACGGTGGCGGTGCCCGCGCCTTGGATGCGGGCCCCGGCGGCGTTGAGCGCCCGGGCCAGGTCCACCACCTCGGGCTCGCGGGCGGCGTTGCGCAGCACGGTCCGGCCCTTGGCCAAGGTGGCGGCCATGATCAGGTTCTCGGTGCCGGTGACGGTGACCAGGTCCATGGTGATCTCGGCGCCTTTCAGGCGCTTGGCCGAGGCCAGGACGTAACCGCCGGCCAGCTCGATCTTGGCCCCCAGGGCGGCCAGGCCCTTGAGGTGCTGGTCCACCGGGCGCTCGCCGATGGCGCAACCGCCGGGGAGCGAAACCCGGGCCTGGCCGGCCTTGGCCACCAGGGGCCCCAGGCAGAGCACCGAGGCCCGCATGGTCTTGACCAGGTCGTAGGGGGCCTCCACCCCCTCGGCGGCGCTGGTGTCGATCCACAACTCGTCGCCGCGGGACTCGGTCCGGGCCCCCAGCATGGTCAACAGCCGACCCATGGTGCGCACGTCGCGCAGGTCGGGAACGTTCTTGAGATGGCAGCGGCCCCGGGTCAGCAGGGTGGCGCACATCAGGGGCAGGGTGGCGTTCTTGGCCCCGGCCACCTTGACCCGCCCCACCAGGGGATTGCCGCCCTCGATCACCAGCTTGTCCATGGCTCCTCCTGCCCGATCTTATACCAGAAGCCGGGGAAGGCGGCTCGGGCGGAGCGGGCGGCTAGAGCTGCCCCTCGGCCTTGGCCCGCTCCAGGATCTCGCCCAGGGCCCGGGCGGTGTCGCCCACCAGTTGGCGGCAGATGACCCGGCGGCTGTCGGGCTGGCCGTAGAACTGCTTGACCGCCTCCCGGTCGCGCCAGTCGCAGCGGGCGATGTCGCGGCAGTCCACCGAGCCGAACGGGGCGGTCAGCTCCTCGAAACGGCGCACCATCCGGGCCGAGAGCTTCCACATCAGGGGCGACTCCTGGCCGCTGGGGTCGGCCCGGCTGAAGAGCCCGGAGAGCATGGCCACCGCCCCGGTGAGGCAGCCGCAGACCCGGCCGCTGCTGGCCACTCCCCCCCCAAAGGCCCCCAATGACTTGACGACCTCGGGCCGGTCCAGGCCCAGGGACTCCAGGCCGGCGGCGGCCACCGCCTGGCTGCAATGCATGCGCTGCATGAACAGCTCCATCGCCTTCTGGCTCATCTGCTCGG
>JAIWNN010000094.1 GCA_020216805.1 Desulfarculus sp.
GGGTCATGGCGGCTCCTTTGGCCTGGGGTTGGCGGTGGTGTGGCCCGCCGCGCGCGGACGCGCGACAAGCTGGGCCGAGACAGCCGAGGTTTTTGGTCGCGACCCTAAAGATAACCCCGATCGGGCGGTGCGGCCTAGACCAAATCCCCGGCCAGCCACAGGGGCAGGTACCACCGGATGGCGAAGTAGAGCCAAAGCCAGAGCCAGGCCGCCTTGAGCCAGCGGGGGCGGGAGGAGGCGGCCACCAACAGGAACAGAGGCCAGACCAGGATGTTTTGGCGGTAGACCGACTCCAGATCGCCGGTGGCCGGGCCGCAGAGCCAGACCGCCAGGAGCAGGGCCCAGAGCTCGGCCCGCAGGCGATGGCCGAAGACCAGCAGGGTGACGATGATCAGCAGGACGTTGATGGCCTCGGGATAATGCGGCGGCTCGGCCAGAATGCCTTCGATGATGCCGAGCCAGGGCCAGTTGGGATGGCGGCCCCAGTTGGCGTGGCCGCTGATGGGCAGCCAGAAGTCGTTGAACAACCACCAGTGGTGGAGGCAAAAGGTCATCAGCCCCAGGGCGGGGCCGGCTCCGGCCAGCAGCATCCGGCCCACCTCGGGCCAGGGGTTGTCGGCCCGGGCGACGCGGGGGGCCAGCATGAACAGGGGCAGGATCCCGCACAGGACCCCGGTGGGGTAGGTCATGCCCAGGAAATAGCCGAAAACACAGGCCAGGCCGTAACGTTCAGCGTGCAGGGCCAGATAATAGGCCAGACCCAGGGCCAGGGCGGTGCTGTAGGGATAGCCGATCAGCAGGTACCAGGCGCAGGGATAGCAGGCCAGGGCCAACAGCGCCCAGCGGGCCGTCCTCGCGTCCCAGAGCCGTCGGGCGACGCGGTGCAGGAGGTAAAAGGCGACGATGGCCATGGGCCAGGCCACCAACAGCAGGGCCCAGGAGGGGGCCACCCCCAGTAGAATCAGGCCCCGGGCCAGGGCCGGGAACAAGGGGTGCCAGGCGTAGTTGCCCCAGACCCCGCCCAGGTCGTTGCGGCGCATCCAATACCAGTTGGTGGCGATGTCCTTGTATTGGCGTGCGTCCCAGGGAGCTTCCAGGTAATGGTGGGGCAGGATCCCGCCCTGGGCGGTGATGGCCAGGTGGTAGAAAACCACCAGCCCCAGGAAGGCCAGACCGGGCAGGAACCAGGCCTCGTGATTCAGCCACCAGCGCTTCAGGCGTCGGACCCGGACCTGGCCCCGCGGGGACAACCCGGCCTGGACCGCGGCCTGGACCAGGGCCCCGGCCAGGCCCGCCGCCAGGGGCGCGGCCAGCATCAAGATCAGGTCGTCACCCTCGTCGGAGGGTAGATAGAGAATCATCTGGCGCAGCATCAGCAGCCAGAAGCCCAGCCAGAAACCCTTGGTCCAAGGGGCTAGGCCCCGGCCCAGACGGGCCAGGTCCTGGCCATGGCGCAGCAGCATGTAGCTTAAGGGCGCCAGGGCCAGGAGCAAGGCCAGGGCCAGGCTGATGCGTTGGCGTTTTTTCAGGTCCGTGCGCTGGGTGCGCAACTGGAGCCAGGCCGGGGCGTCCACCTCCGGGCGCAGGGGATGGACCACCAATTGGCGGCCGGCCTGATCGCGGATGTCCAGGGTCAACCCGCCATGGCCGCGCACCCGGACGTAGTCGATCTCGAGCAGCAGCCGTCCGGCCGGGGCCTCGGTGGTGAAATGGGCGTCGATGGCGCCGGGCCAGGGCCGCCACTGGTCGAAGATCAGCTCGCCGTCCAAGAACATGGAGACGGCGTCGTTGGCCACCAGATGAAAGGTCAGCTTCTGGGGCGCTTCCAGCTCCAGTCCGGCCAGGGCCTTGAGCTTGTATTTGTTCTCTCCGGGCAGAGGGCCCTCGGGCCATTCCAGTCCGCCCTCGAAGGCCTGGCTCCATTGATAGTTGGGCCAAGCCCCCGGGGGCAGGCGCAGACGGTGGAAGGTGACCCCTTCCCGATCCAGATCCAGGGCCTTCTGCCAGACGTTTTGAAACGCCTGGTCGGCCTGGGTGGCCTGGCGACCGAAATGGAAGGCCAAGGACAGGCCCAGGACCAGACCTACCAGGCCCACGATCCAGAGCAGGCTGGCCAGCCGATCGCCGGCCGGGGTGTCAGGGCTCCAGGAGCGCCACCAGGGACGTGGCGGAGGGGAGACCGGCGGGTGGCTGCCGCGGCGCGGGGAATGGTGGTGCTTGGCGGAGATGTCCCGGCGCACGGCGGCGGTCCGTTGAGTTTCATGTTCACAAGGTTGTCGTCCAAGGTTAATCCAGAAGGGCGATCTTTGCAACAGGCAAGGCGCTGGTCGCGGGACGGTTGGGCCGCCTGGCGCGATTGACACGCCCTGGCCGGGCCGCTACCATGACCGGGTGTCGGGCTTCCGGCTCGGAGGCTGGGGCCAACCCTCGCGGAGAAAGCCATGATCGCGCGCTATACGCTCAAGGAAATGGGCGATCTTTGGACCGACCAAAACCGTTACGCCAACTGGCTCAAGGTGGAGCTGGCCGCCTGCCGGGCCTGGCACAAGCTGGGGCGCATCCCGGCCGCCGAGCTGGCCGAGATCGAGGCCAAGGCCGCCTTCACGGTGGCCCGCATCGAGCAGATCGAGCTGGAGACCCGGCACGACGTCATCGCCTTTTTGACCAACGTGGCCGAGCACGTGGGCCCGGCCAGCCGTTTCATCCATCTGGGGCTGACCAGCAGCGACGTCCTGGACACGGCCTACGCCATGTTGCTCAGGGATTCGGCCGACCTGATCCTGGCCGCCCTGGACCGGCTCCTGGCGGCGCTGAAAACCCGGGCCCTGGAGCACAAGCACACCCCCCAGATGGGGCGCAGCCACGGCATCCACGCCGAGCCGGTGACCTTCGGCCTGAAATTGCTGGGCTTCTACGCCGAGTTCGCCCGGAATCGCCAACGCCTGGTCAACGCCCGGGCGGCGGTGGCCCGGGGCAAGCTCAGCGGCGCGGTGGGCACCTACGCCCACGTGCCCCCGGAGCTGGAGCGACTGGTGATGGCCGAGCTGGGTCTGGAGCCGGCGGTGGCCTCCACCCAGGTGGTGGCCCGCGACGGCTACGCCGAGTACTTCTGCACCCTGGCCATCATCGGCGGGACCATTGAGCGCCTGGCGGTGGAGATCCGCCATCTCCAGCGCACCGAGGTCCTGGAGGCCGAGGAGGCCTTCGCCAAGGGCCAGAAGGGCAGCAGCGCCATGCCCCACAAGCGCAACCCGGTGGGCAGCGAAAACCTCGCCGGCCAGGCCCGGCTGCTCCGGGCCTACGCCCAGGCCGCCCTGGAGAACATGCCCCTGTGGCACGAGCGGGACATCAGCCACTCCTCGGTGGAGCGCACCATCGGCCCCGACGCCAATATCACCGCCCACTACAGCCTGCACCGCCTGGCCGGTCTGATCGAGAACCTGATCGTCTATCCCGAGCGGATGCTGAAGAACCTCAACCTCACCGGGGGGCTGATCCACTCCCAGCAGGTGCTGTTGGCCCTGGCCGAGGCCGGCCTGACCCGCGAGCGGGCCTACGCCATCGTGCAGCGAAACGCCATGGCCACCTGGGAGGAGGGCGGCAGCTTCAAGCAGCGCCTCTTGGCCGACTCCGACCTGACCGCCGCCCTGGGCGACAAGGCTCCGGGATTGCTGGACCAACTGTTCGACCTCAAAACCCACCTGGGCAACGTGGACTACATCTTCGCCCAGATTCTGGGCGAGTAGACCCGGGATTTGCTGCTATACTGGGCCTGGCTGCGGCCGCCCACCCGCATCGCAGGAGGCGTGAGTCCATGCCACGCTCGGCCCTGAAAAACCCGCCCCGAACCCTGGCCGGCCTGACGCTGGTCCTGCTCTTGGCCCTGGCCGGCTGCCAGACCACGGCCTGGCTGGGCGACAAGTTCGACCCCCGCCAGAACCAAAACGACCGCGCCTACCAGGACGCGGTGGAGCCCTATCTGGTGGCGGATTCGATCTACAGCGGTCCGGCCACCGAGCTGCACGCCAAGGCTCTGCCCTTGACCGTCAAGGTGCGTCGGGCCATGGTGGAACGCACCGCCCGGGCGCTGGGTCTCGACCCGGCCGACCAGGCCCGGCGCCTGGCCGACCAGGAGCGGGACGCGGCCCAGTTCCTGGAGGTGGCCCTGTCGGTCTTCGTGCCCGAGAGCAAGTGGAACGACCTGGCCGCGGCCAAGCCCGACTGGCGGGTGCTGGTGCTGGACGCCGCCGGCAAGGAGATCGCGCCCCAGGACATCCGGCCGATCAAGGAGCGCAGCGCGCTCAACCAGGCGGTCTATTTCTTCTGGGGGCCCTGGGACAAGCTCTACCGCCTGCGCTTTGCCTTGCCCCAAGGCGCCGCCCGTCTGGTCATCACCGGCGCGCCCGGCCGTCTGGAGCTGCCCCTGAAGCTGGACTAGCGATCCGCGCGGGTGGCGCGCGGCCCGGCCGAGACCGGCCCCGTCCCGACTCCGGGCGGGGCCTTTGGCGTGGCGCGGGAGGGACTGGGGCGGACGTGGGGACCGGTCAAAGAACCTCCACCTTACCCTCGCCCCGGTGCACCGCCACCCGGTCCCGGCCGGCCTCCTTGGCCGCGTAAAGGGCCTGGTCGGCCCGGCGGACCAGATCCTCGGCGCTGAGCCCGCTGCGGTACTCGGCCACCCCCAGGCTGACGGTAATTCCCACCGAGGGGGCGGGGTCCTGGTCGGGGCCGGGCGGTTGGAACACCAGAGCCTTGATCCCCTCCCGCACCCGCTGAGCCACCCGGCAGGCCTCCTCCAGGAAGGTGCGCGGCAAGAGCACCACGAACTCCTCGCCGCCGTAGCGGCAGGCCAGGTCGGTGGTGCGCACCTGGCGGCGCAGGTCCTGGCCGCAGGACTTGAGCACCCGGTCGCCCTCCAGGTGACCGAAGCGGTCGTTGTAGCTCTTGAACCGGTCCAGGTCCAGCATCAAAAGGCACAGGGATTGGCCATAGCGCTTGGCGGCCTCGATCTCCCGGTACAGGGTGGCGTAGAAGAAGCGCTGGTTGTAGAGGCCGGTCAGCTCGTCGGTGATCGACAGGCGGACCAGCTCCTCCTCCAGTTTGCGCTTCTCGCTCAGGTCCACCAGGGTCTCCAGGGCCAGCACCACCTGACCCGACTCGTCGCGCACCGGGGCGGAGAGAAAGTAGATGTGGCGGGGCTGGCCGCCCAGCTCCGGGAAGAAGGCCTCCGCCTCCCAGCCCTCATCCACCAGCCGGGAGCGCTTGAGGCCGGAGTCGCCATAGTAGCGCGTCAGGCCCTCCAAGTCCTGATCCACGATCAGATCGGCCATGACCGGGTGGGGTTGTTTGTAGAAGGGCAGCCACTGCCGGTTGGTTCCCACCACCTCCTCGGCCGGCACCCCGGTCAGGTTGGTCATGGCCCGGTTCCAATGGGCCACCAGGTGCTGGTGGTCCACCACCATCACCGCCGCCGGCAGGCCGTCCAGGGTGGCCTCCAGCATCCGCCGGCCCTGGCGCAGGGCCTGTTCGGCCTGTCGGCGCTCGGTGATGTCGGTGGCGATGCCCTCCAATCCCACCGGCCGGCCCTGGGCGTCGCGCACCAAGATGCTGCGCACCCGCAGCCAGTGGCGGCCGCCCTGGAGGTGCAGGATCTGGAACTCGTTCTCTTGGATCAGCGGCCCCTCGCCCCGGATCTGCTCCTGCCATTCCTGGGCCAACTGGCGGCGGCTGCCCGAGGGGATGATCTCCCACAAGATTTCGGTGTTGTTGATGATTTCCTCGGGTTGGCGGCCGGTGACGGCGTAGATGGCCGGGCTGATGTAGGCGAAGCAGTTGCGCCGGATGTCCCAGCGATAGATCACGTCGGGGGCGTTCTCCACCAGGCGGCGATAACGCTCCTCGCTCTCTTCCAGGGCGTGTTGCTGGGCCAGGGCGCTGGTGACGTCGCGCACCAGGCCGAAACGGCGTTGACCGTCGGGACGGGCGGTGGCGGTGATCAGGGCGTTGAAGACCTGGCCGTCGCGCCGCCGCATCAGGACCGGATGGTCCTGCACGTAGCCCTGTTGCTGGAGCAGGGCTAGATAGCCTTGGCGCTCTTGCGAGTCGGCGAAGAGGGCCTCGGTGTCGGGCAGGGCCCGGATTTGCTCCAGGGAGTCGTAACCAAAGATGGCCAGGCCGGCGGGATTGATGTCCTCCACCCGCCCCTGGGCGTCGATGATGAAGGCCGCGTCGCGGATGTCGGTGAAAAGCTGATGGAAGTGCAACTGGCTGGAGCGGGCCTGCTCCACCATGACTTGGGCGGCTTGGGTCATGCGCTGCAAGGCCCGCGAGAGCCGGCCCAGCTCGTCTTGGCGTTCGGCCAAGGGCGGCGACGGGGTCAGGTCCCCGGCCGCCACCCGCTCGGCCTCGGCGGTGAGCCGGCGCAGGGGGCCGGTCAGCTCCCGGCACGAGAGCCAGACCGCGAACAGCCCCACCACCAGGCACAGGCTCAGGGCCAGCAGCACCGTGGTCTGGTGCAAGCGGCGCAACACCGGCTGGATCAGACCGCGCTCGGTCGCGGCGGCCAGCAGCACCGCGCCTCCCTTGAGACGCCGGTAAACCACCAAATAGGATCCGTCCGCCCCCTGCCGGCGCATGGAGCCCATGCCGGTGGCCAGAATGGGGCCCAGGTCGTCGCTGGACAGGCCCAGCCAGGCCGGTTGACCGTTGTCGGACATCTCGAAGCCGGAGCGGCCAGCCAAAAGCAGTCGGGGGCGATAGCCCAGTTCGTTGGCCAGGCGGTCCTGGGCCAGCTTGAAGGCCGAGCCGGGCGGGCGATCCAATTGGACCAGCCCCTCCAACTCCGCGGTCGCCAGGTTCAGGCCTCGCTCCAGGCGGTGCAGGGCGTAGTCGCCCAGTAGGTCCTCGAACATGTCGTCCAGGAACAGGCCCAGGCAAAAGACCGTGATCACCACCACCAGGATCAAGGTGGCGGGCAGCTTGATGCCGACCGGCAGATTGCGCAAGCTGCGCCAGGGGCTTCGCCAGACCATGGTCTTCCAGCCTTGGCCACAAAGTTCCCGAAAAAACGCAGAGAACCCATCCCCGCTCCTTGGCCGGCGCGCGGTCCGGAGCGAGGGACGGCAGGTAGGCTATGATCAACGCCAGCGGGGAGAATCGACTCTGGCCTGGTGTTTGACAGCCCGCTGGCGGGGCCGTACTATCGGATCGGACCCTGGCGCCGAGGCGCCGGGTCTGGCGGCCGGCCATCCGACCAAGGAGCGGGACCTTGCTGATTCACGAAATGACCATGACCGAGTTTGCCGAAAAAAGGGTGACGGTGTCCACGGCCATCCTGCCCTTGGGCTCCCTGGAGGAGCACGGCCCCCATCTGCCCCTGGGTCTGGACGCCATGCACGCCTACGCCCTGGCCCAGGCCACGGCCTTGGTGCATCCCTGCTTGGTGGCGCCGCCCTTGTTCTATGGCCTTTGCCGCAGCAGCGCCCAGCACGCGGGCACCGTGGGCATCTCCGGCGACAGCCTCCGCGCAGTGGTTTACGATATAGGACTTGGCTTGTGGCGTCAAGGTATTCACTGTCTGTGCCTGTTGACCGGCCACGCCGGCGGCACCCACCAGTCCAGCCTGGTGGAGGCCGGCGAGCGGCTGTTGGAGACCACCAGCCTGGAAGTGGCGGTGGTCTGTGTGCTGGACCTGCTGGACGATGCCGCACAATTGATTGAATGCAAAGGAGATTCACACGCCGGCGAGGTGGAGACCTCCCTGGCCCTGCACCTGTGGCCCCAGTTGGTCAAGGGTGGGGCGTCCCGGGCCTTCCCCAGCTTCCCCCGCTTTCGCCTGGTGCGCGACAAGCTTTCCCACTGGCCCAGCGGGGTCTGGGGCGATCCCGGCCTGGCCAGCGCGGAAAAGGGACGTAAATTCATGGAGATCGAAGCCAAGGCCTTGGCTGAGGTCTTGTCTGGGCTGGAGGCCCAGGTCCGGGCCGGGGCGGTCCCGCCCGCCGGAGCTTGAGGCGAGGCCGAAAACAGGGCCCGGTCCCGAGGCCGGGGCGGAGCAGGAGGAGTCGGGCATGTACGAATCTGTGCGCACTTTGCTGTTGGCCGGCCTGGGCGCGGCGGTATTGACCAAGGAAAAGGTCCTGGAGGCCACCCGCCAGTTCGTGGACCAGGGCCGCATGACCGCCGCCGAGGCCGAGCGGGTGGCCGAGGAGGTGGTGGAGGAGTCCCGCCAGCAGGCCAGGAGCCTGGGCGAGAGCCTGGCCGAGAAGGTCGAGGCCGGGGTCAAGCGGGCGGTGGAGGCCCTGGACCTGGTCAACCGCCAGGAGTTCGAGGCGCTTTCCGCCCGCCTGGCCCAGTTGGAGCAGGCCGTGGCCGGCTTGGAGGAGCGCCTGGCCTCCTCCCCGCCGTCGCGGTAGCCGGTTCGTCCGGCCCATGGGACGCATGCGGGGCATCTCCCGCCTGGCCGACGTGGCCGCGGTGCTGGTCAAGAACGGGTTCGCCGATCTGGCCGAGCGCCTGGACCTGCCCGGCCGCCGGGAGAAGCTGGAGTCCCTGGAGGGCGAGCGCCTCAAGCGGCGCTACTCGGTCTGGGCCCGGCTGCGCATGGTGGCCGAGGATCTGGGCCCCACCTTCGTCAAGCTGGGCCAACTCATGAGCCAGCGGCCGGACTTGCTGCCGGCCGGTTTAGTCTATGAATTCCGCAAGCTCCAGGATCAGGTGACCCCGGAGTCCCCGGCGGTGATCCGCCAGGCGGTGGACAAGGCCCTGGGCCGCCCCCTGGAAGAGGTCTTCGCCGAATTCTCGCCCGAGCCCCTGGCGTCCGCCTCCCTGGCCCAGGTCCACCGCGCCCGGCGCATTGACGACGGCCGTTGGGTGGCGGTCAAGGTCCGCCGGCCGGGCATCATCCCCAAGATCGAGGCCGATCTGGCCTTGTTGGCCGGCATCGTCAAGACTCTCTCCCAGCATCTGGAATTTTTGGAGAACTACGACCTGCCCGGCCTGGTGGCCGAGATCAGCCAAAACCTGCGCCAGGAACTGGACTTCTCGCGCGAGGCCCGCAACCTGCGCACCGCCCGGGTCCGTCTGGCCGACCACCGGCGGATCATCATCCCCGCTCCCCACGGCGACATCTCCGGCCCCAGCCTGCTGGTGATGGACCTGCTGCACGGCCAGCGCCTGGACCAGGCCGGCCTGGACCCGGAGCAGCGCGCCGAGGCGGCCCGCCTCCTGGCCACCAGCATTCTGGACCAGGTGCTGGTGCACGGTTTTTTCCACGCCGACCCCCATTTCGGGAATCTCCTGGTGAGTCAAGAGCCGGATGGGGTGCGCCTGGCCCTGTTGGACTGGGGCTTGGTGGGCCGGCTGACCCCGCGCATGCGCTACCTGGTGGGCGACATGCTCAGCGCGGTGGTGGCCCAGGACGCCTCGGAGATGGTGCGGGTGCTGACCGAGATGGGGGTGGCCCCGGGAACCGGCGAGAACCCGGCCCTGGCCCAAGACCTGGAGGATCTGCTCGAACGGGTCCACTCGGTGCCCCTGGGCGAGATCGACACCGCCGGCCTGCTGATGGAGCTGATGGAGATCAGCCGGCGCAATCACACCCGGCTCCAGGTGCAATACGCCCTGATGCAGAAGACCTTCATGGAGATGGAGGGCGTCTGCCGCGAGTTGGACCCCGGGTTCAACCCGGTGGAGGTGGCCCGGCCGGTGGTGCGCAAGCTCTGGCTGGAGCGCTGGAAGCCCGGCCTGGTCCTGCGCCAGATCGGTCAGCATCTGCGCGACGGCCTGACCCTGATCAAGGACCTGCCCTCCCGCCTGGACCGGGTGCTGGCCCAGGTGGAGCGCGGCGAACTGGGGGTGGAGTTCAAGCACAAGGGCCTGGGCCCCCTGACCAAGGCCATCGAGGAATCCAGCAACCGAGTGGCGGTGGGCCTGATCGTGGCCGCCCTGATCGTGGGCAGCTCCATGATCATCACCACCGGGGTGGAGCCCAAGCTCTTCGGCC
>JAIWNN010000095.1 GCA_020216805.1 Desulfarculus sp.
TGCCCGCCCTGGGCCTGGCTGGCTACCTGGTCAGCGGGGTGGTGGGCCTTTGGCTGGTCTGGAGCATCTTCCGCTCCGGGGGAGGGAGGTTTTAGCCAGAGCCTGGCCCTTGGCCCCGCCATCCGCTGGCCTGGATTTGTGCGTTTTGGGCGGTTGTTAAGGAACGCCTGTCCCCTCGCCAGCTTGACTTATCCTTAAGCCCCTGCTATCGTCACCCATCGAGAACGGCTATATCAACCCGGAGGCAGCATGGACCTGCGCCGCCTGCAAGTCTTCGCCAAGGTCTACGAACGCCGCTCCTTCTCCCGCGCCGCCGACGAGGTCCTGCTCAGCCAGCCCACGGTCAGCGGCCACATCAAGACCCTCGAGGAGGAGCTGGGCGTCCGACTCTTCGACCGCCTGGGGCGCGAGATCATGCCCACCCGGGCGGCCGAGCTGCTCTACGAGCACGCCACCCGCATCCTGGACATGGTCGAGCAGGCCCAGCGGGCGGTGGACGCCTTCCTGGGACGGCTCAAGGGCCAACTCCTGGTGGGCGGCTCCACCATCCCCGGCCAATATGTTCTGCCCGAGTTCATCGGTCGTTTCCGCCTGTTGCATCCCGAGGTCAGCGTGGTGCTCAACATCGGCGACACCAGCGAGATCACCGAGAAGGTCCTGCACGGCGACCTGGAGTTGGGCATCGTGGGCGCGGCCCTGGACGAGGACCGCCTGGCCTTCACCCCCCTGATGGACGACCAGGTGGTCCTGGCCGCCTGGCCGGGACACCGCCTGGCCGGCCGTCGTCTCACCCCCCAGGATCTCCTGGAGACCCCGGTGGTCCTGCGCGAGCCGGGCAGCGGCACCCGGATGGCCCTGGCCAAGGCCCTGCGCAAGGCCAGCCTGGAGCTCAAGGACCTCAACGTCGCCGCCCAGATGGGCTCCACCATGGCCGTGCTCCAGGCGGTGCGGGCCCAGGTGGGGGTGGGCGTCATCAGTCGCCTGGCCCTGGCCGACGACCTGGCCGCCGGCCGGGTGGTGGAGCTGGACCTGACCGGCCTGGACCTGGTCCGCCAGTTCTATCTCGTCACCCGCAAGCGCCGCAGCCACTCCCCGGCCGCCCAGGCCTTCATGGCCCTTTGCCTGGCCGACCTCAACGCCCCGCCGGTCAGCCTCGGGCCGGCCCAACCCGCCGCCCAGGTCTGAGCCGTGGCCTTGGTCATCGACATCCCCGGCTTCAAGCGCCTGGAGCTCGCGCACCTGGTCCTGGACCTCAACGGCACCCTGGCCAGGGACGGCCAGCTCCTAGGCGGGGTGCGCCCGGCCCTCATGCGCCTGGCCCAAAGCCTCAGCGTCCGGGTGGTCACCGCCGACACCTTCGGAACCGCCCGGGCCCTCTTCCCTCCGCCGTTGCTGGTCGCGGTCCTCACCCCGGGCGGCGAGGGCGAGCAGAAGCGCGACCTGGTCCTCTCCCTGGGCGCCGAACGGACCGCGGCCATGGGCAACGGGGCCAACGATGCCCTGATGCTCTCCGCCGCCGGCCTGGCCGTGGCCGTCATCGGCCCCGAGGGCGCGGCCATCAGCGCCATCCAGGCCGCCCACCTGGCCGTCACCGATCCCCTGGCCGCCCTGGAGCTCCTCCTCCATCCCAAGCGCCTCATCGCCACCCTGCGCCGGTAAGAGGGAGACGGGGGAAGGGAAAGAGAGCGCGGGGGAAACCTTTTTGGCGCCCAAAAAGGTTTCCCCCCCGCCCCCTTCCAAAAAGGCGGGGTATGATTGGGGAGGCGAAGGGCGCCGGCCCTGGGCCTGGGGCAGAGGCCTGGAATCCGCTATCATGCTTGGTAGGGGCGGGGTTCAGCCCCCGCCGTGCCGCTATCGGCAAGGGAGAAGACGCATGGGCGAGGAGATCAAGCTGGCCGAGAAGGCCCGCGCCGCCGGCTGAGCCGCCAAGATCGGGCCGGGGGACCTGGCCCTGATCCTGGCCGGGCTGCCCAAGGAGCGGGACCCGCGGCTGTTGGTCGGCGCGGACACCGCCGACGACGCCGGGGTCTACCTGCTGACGCCCGAGCTCGCCCTGATCCAGACCGTGGACTTCTTCACCCCCATCGTCAATGATCCCCACCTGTTCGGCCAGATCGCGGCCACCAACGCCCTGTCGGACGTCTACGCCATGGGCGGCCGACCGCTGACCGCCATGAACGTCTGTTGCTTTCCGGTGAAAGACCTGCCGCCCGAGGTCTTCCGCGAGATCCTGCGCGGCGGCCTGGAGAAGGTCCACCAGGCCGGGGCGGTGCTGGCCGGCGGGCACTCGGTGGAGGACCCGGAGCTGAAGTACGGTCTGTCGGTCACCGGCGTCGTCCACCCCGACAAGCTGATAACCAACGCCGGCCTCAGGTCCGGCCAGATCCTGGTGCTGACCAAGCCCCTGGGCACCGGGGTCATCGCCACCGCCTTGAAGGCCGGTCTGGCCTCGGCCGCCGGGGTGGCCCAGGCGGTGGAGCTGATGACCACCCTCAACGCCGGCGCGGCCGAGGTCATGGCCGAAAACGGCGTCACCGGGGCCACCGACATCACCGGCTTCGGCCTCTTGGGCCACGCCCTGGAGCTGGCCCGCGCCTCGGGCCTGGGTTTGGAGATCGTGGCCGGCGCGGTGCCGATCCTCGGCGAGGCGCGCGAGATGGCCGCCATGGGCCTGGTGCCCCTGGGCAGCCACGCCAACCGGGGCTTCTGCGAGCGCTCCCTGATCATCGAGGGCGCGGCCGACGCCATTCTGCTGGACCTGTTGGCCGACGCCCAGACCTCCGGCGGTATGCTGATGGGCCTGGACCCCGACCGGGTGGATCCCGCCCTGGCCGGTCTGCGCGCCCGGGGGCTCGCCCCGGCGGTCATCGGCCGGGCCGGAGTGGGGCCCGCCGGCAGCCTGAGCTTGCGCTTCTAACCCCCAGCCCGCGTTAAGCGCGGCCGTTACCCGCGGCGTTAAGGGGATGAACGGCCTTACGTATTTCCCACGAAACCAATGGTATAACGGTGCGAAATATCCATCCATGTTGCCCGGCGGGGGGGTGGATTTTTCGCGCCATCGCCCTGGACTTGGTCCGGGCGGTGGGGGCTATCGGCCATGGACCATGGGGGGATGGCCGCATAGCTCGCGCCTGGCACGGGAGTTGCTTGACCAATCCGGGGAATGCCCCGCACCAGAATGCAAACATTAACGGAGTGGTTACATGCGTGGGAAACTGACGGTCGCGTTGGCGGCGGCCTTCCTGCTGATCTCGGTCGGAGCGGGCCTGGCCGCCGGTCCGGGGCCTCTGCTGGACCCGACCCAGGCCGGGCCCTATCACCAGGACCTGAACCAGGATGGCATCGCCGACTGGGTGCAGAACCAACAGCAGTGGATGAACGCCACCCAGGGCCAGTATGGGGCCTGGGCCGACCTGAACGGCGACGGCATCCACGACTGGTGGCAGAACCAGGGTCAGTGGATGCAGGCCACCGGCGGCGCGTTCGGCGCCTGGGTCGACGCCAATGGCGACGGTATCTGCGACAACTTCGCGCTGCGACCCCAGGATGGAACTGGCAACGGCTATAAGGGCGGACACTAGCGGACCCGCTTTCCAGACCGGCGGCGGCCCGGAGGGTTTCCCTCCGGGCCGCGTGTTTTTGACCCAGGCGCCAGGCGGGGTGCGAATTGTTTTTTCACCTCCAGCGGTTCATGGCGGCGGGGTGCGACGGCATAACCACACGTCCATCGGGCATTACTGGCGCCAGAATCCGTTTTGGCACACCCAATGCTGTATAGCGCGGCGGAACGCGAACCCCCGATCGCCAACCGCAGATGGAGCGCGAACATGAAAATCAAATATGAAACCCCGTTGGCCTTCGCCTTGGCCTGCCTGCTGCTCTCGGGGGCGGCGGTGCTGGCCGCCGGCTTGGACGAGATCTTCAACCTCGAGCCGACGGCGCGGTATGCCCATTGGGAGGATCTGGAAGCGGAGCCAGGCCCGGGTCTGCCGGCCGAGCCGACCTGGCCCCGCGCGTCCCTGCCCGAGCCCAACCCGGCGGCGCTGCTGCTGGCGCCGCCGCAGCTCTTCGGTGGAGGGGCGGGGGGCTTTTTGGCCCCCGCGCCACCGGATGGCGCGCCCCCCTGGCCGGAGTCCGGCCCCCTCGGCTGGACCCTGGACGGGCTCCTGTTCCCGGTCGAGGACGCGCCGCCCGCCTCGCCCCTGGGCATCTGATGAAAACCAGCGTCCGGTCAAAGGCGCGGCCCGGAGGCGCACCACCTCCGGGCCGCCGGTTTTCGTCCGCCGTGGGTTAGGACAGGGAGCGGGAGACGCCGGCCTCCTCCAGGGTGCGGATGCAGCCTTCCAGCGCGCCCAGGGCCTTGGTGTCCAGCCCCTGGAAGCTGAGGCCGATGGCGGTGATGTTGGCGTCTTTCTTGATGTTGCGCACCACCACCGCCAAGATCTCCGGCGGCTCCCCGTTGACGATTCTGGCCTCCACCTCCAAGACGTTGCCGATTTCCGGGCCGCCGCCCTGGGGCTTGCCGACTCTGCGGGCCGCGAAGCGGCAACCGTTGCGGCTGATGTCCAGGAGAGCGCCGGACAGCCGGTTGTTGGCGGTGATCAGGGTGGCGGGGATGTAGCAATCGTAGCGGGGCTCCTTGCGCAGTTCGTTGCGCGAGACCACCCGGGGATAGGAGAGAAAGAGCAGGGGGAAGGGTTGGTTGATGTGCCCCACCACCGAGGACTGGAACGAGAAGACGGTGCCGGCCCAGAGATAACGGACGATCCCCTGGTTGCCCTCGAAAAACTTGCTTTCCACCCCGGAGACCTTGGGGGCGCGGATCACAATGAAGCAGCCCGGCTCCATCCCCACCAGGATGCTCTTGAGCTGGCTCTCCACGCCGTCCAGTTGCAAGAGCAGGGGGGTGCCCAGCTCCACCTGGAGGCGGTTACCATCGTTTACGTTGGCGATGATCTGTTCAAGGTCGGTCATGCGAAGGTCCTCCCAGCTTGTGCATCGAGGTGGATTACGCTCGGGTGCGGCAGGCAGGACGGCTGACAAGTTACAATAGCATCACGGGTGAAAGTTGTCGAGATTCTTTGTGACTGCTTCGGGAAAAAATCATAAATACCGGCGCAATGTGTCGAGATTAATTCGTGGGAATGTGAATGACGGAAGGGCGTCGTACGACGCCCTTCCGGAGGTGTTTTTATAATCCTTAGGGATTATTTTCAGTCACAAATCGGCTCACATGCGCGAACTCGCCAGTCCGATTTGGGGCAGTTGGGCCAGGGCCTGGTCCACCATGGCCTGGGGATAGTCATAGTTGGTCAACTGGCCGGCCAGGTAGGCGTCGTAGGCGCTCATGTCGAAGTGACCGTGGCCGGAGAGGTTGAACAGAATCACCCGCTCTTTGCCCTCCTCCTTGGCCTTCAGGGCCTCGGCCACCGCCGCCTGGATGGCGTGGGTGGATTCCGGGGCCGGGATGATGCCCTCGGTGCGGGCGAAGAGGAGCCCGGCCGCGAAGCAGTCCAACTGGTGCACCGCCACCGCCTCGATCAGGCCGTCGGCCGCCACCCGGCTGACCAGGGGGGCCATGCCGTGATAGCGCAGGCCGCCGGCGTGGATGCCCGGGGGCATGAAGGTGTGGCCCAGGGTGTGCATCTTGATGATGGGGGCCAGGTGGGCGGTGTCGCCGAAATCATAGGCGAAAACGCCCTTGGTCACGCTGGGGCAGCTGGCCGGCTCCACCGCCAGCACCCGCAGGTCCAGACCGTTGATCTTCTCGCGCAGGAAGGGGAAGGCGATGCCGGCGAAGTTCGACCCGCCGCCGATGCAGCCGATGACCACGTCCGGCTTGTCGCCGGCGATCTGCATCTGCTTGATGGCCTCCTCGCCGATGATGGTCTGGTGCAGGCAGACGTGGTTGAGCACCGAGCCCAGGGCGTAGTTGGTGTCGGCGTGGGTGGCGGCGTCCTCCACCGCCTCGCTGATGGCCAGGCCCAGGGAGCCGGGGCTGTTGGGGTCGGCGGCCAGGGCCGCCCGGCCGGCGTTGGTCTGCTGGCTGGGGCTGGCGAAGATCTCGGCCCCCCAGGTGTTGATCATGGACTTGCGGTAGGGCTTCTGGTCGTAGCTGACCCGCACCATGTAGACCGAGCATCGCAGGCCGAAATAGTTGGTGGCCAGGCTCATGGCGCTGCCCCACTGGCCGGCCCCGGTCTCGGTGGCGATGCGCTTGATGCCCGACTTCATGTTGTAGAAGGCCTGGGGCACGGCGGTGTTGGGCTTGTGGGAGCCGGCCGGGGAGACGCTTTCGTTCTTGAAATAGATCTTGGCCGGGGTGCCCAGGGCCTGCTCCAGGCGGCGGGCGCGCATCAGGGGGGTGGGCCGCCACTGGGCGTAGACCTGCAACACCTCGTCGGGGATGGCGATGTAGCGTTCCTGGCTGACTTCCTGCTCGATCAGGGCCATGGGGAAGATCGGGGTCAGGTCGGGCGGGGTCAGGGGTTGGCCGGTGCCCGGGTGCAGGGGCGGGTCCAGGGGCGTCTTGAGGTCGGCCTGGATGTTGTACCATTTTTGCGGCATCTGGTCCTGGCTGAGACTCACCTTGATCGATTCCATGCTTGGCTCTCCTTGGCCGGCGAAAGGGTTGCGGGACTCGGTGAAATCAAAAGGCCGCGGGTCCACCAGGGGGCCCGCGGCCTTGCGCGCGTTGAACCAATCCGGCTCAGGGCGAGGGCGGACCCGTGGCGTCGCGCCAAGGGCGCCAATGCAGGTCGATGGCGGCCGGATGGGGGATGGGCATCGCTGTCTCCTGGGTTATGGATACTGTATACAGAATACAATTGGCAATGTCAAGCCAGATTCCCGGCCGCGCCCCGGGGGTTGCCGAAGCGCCCGGCTTTGGATAAGGATTAGGAGGGCGCCGCGCCCACCACCAACCGCCCAAGCCGGAGCCTAACCGTCGTCATGCTCAAACTGATCGCCTCCATCTCCTCCCTGGGCATGATTCTGGCCATCCTGCTCAGCGTCGGCGCGCTGCGCAACGGCGCCGCCCGCGACGAGGCCTTCGCCGCCATCGAGAATCTGCCCCCCCTGGCCCGCCCGGCCGCCCTGCCGCCGGACCTGCCCCCCCTGGTGGCCCGCCACCTGCTGGCCACCGCCCCGGCCGGCCGGCCCCCGGCCCGCCTGGTCCAACTGGAGCAGGTGGGCTGGTTCCGCAGCGCCCCGGATCAGGGCTGGGCCAGCCTGGACGCCCGCCAGGTGTTGCGCGGCGACCGGCCGGATCTGGCCTGGTCGGGCCGGGTCAGCCAGAATCCGTTGCTCTGGATTTGGGCCCTGGACACCTGCCGCGAGGGACGAGGCCGTTTCGACGCCCGCCTCTACGGCCTGTTCACCGCCGCCCAGGGCCAGGGCCCGGCGGTGGACGCATCCTCGCTCCTGCGCTGGCTGGCCGAGGCCCCCTGGCTGCCCGGGGCCCTGGCCCCACGCCCCGGCCTGGCCTGGTCCCCGGGGCCGGAGCCCACCAGCGCCCGGGTCAGCCTGACCCAGGGCCAGACCCAGGTGGCGGGCGTCTTTTATTTCGACGACCAGGGCCTGATCACCCGCTTCCTCACCAGCGACCGCTATCGCGACCAGGACGGCCGACCCATGCGCCAGGACTGGGAGACGCTCTACGCCGACTGGCGGGACCTGGGCGGCGGCCTGATCCCCACCCAGGGCGAGGCCCGCTGGCTGACCCCCGCCGGCCCCTTCGCCTATGTGCGGGTGCAGATCAGAGCCGCGCGTTACCGCTGAACCGACGGCGATCCCCTTGCTCCACCGGCCAACTCCTGATAGCCTTGGCCGGTCGTTTTTTCCGGGGGATTTGCCATGCTGAACCTGCGCCCCGAGCTGCCCGGCGACCAAACCGCCATTTTCACCGTGAATCGGGAGGCCTTCGGGCGACCGGTGGAGGGCGAGCTGGTGGGCGCCTTGCGCCAGGCCAACGCCCTGAGCCTGTCCCTGGTGGCCGAGCAGGACGGCCAGATCATCGCCCACGTGGCCTTCTCCCCGGCCACGGTGGAGGCTCCGTCCGGCGACTACACCACCCTGAGCCTGGCTCCGGTGGCGGTGCTGCCCCCCTGGCAGAACCAGGGCATCGGCGGCCGCCTGATCCGCGAGGCCCTGCTGCAGCTGGCCGCCAAGGCCGTCGAGGGGGTGGTGGTCATGGGTCATCCCAACTACTACCCCCGCTTTGGCTTCGTGACGGCCTCCAATCTGGGCCTGCGCTGGGGGGGAGAGTACCCGGACGAGGCCTTCATGGCCCTGGAGTTCCGCCCCGGCTTCTTCGCCTCGCGCGGCGGGCTGGTGCGCTTCCACCCGGCCTTCGACCGCTTCGTGGCATAGAGGCCGCGGGATGGCCGCCGCCTGGCGTCGCTGGTTGCCCCGCCTGCTGCTGCTGCTTTTCTGCTTCAGTCTGGTCCTGCCCCTGCCGCGCTATCTGGCCGGCCTGGAGACGGGCGAGTTCGATCTCTGGCTGGGCCGGCTGGCCTGGGTGGCCGGGCTGGCGGTCCTGATCCTGCTCCTGGGCCTGCTGGGCCGCTGGCTGCTGGCCCGCCGAGGCTGAGGCGACCCGCCCTTGCCCCAGCTTCCGCCCTGGTTTATGCTTTCTGCCCATGCATGAAGCCCTGGCCAACATCTGCGTGGTGCTGGTGCGCACCAAGTTCCCGGAGAACATCGGCTCCGCCTGCCGGGCCATGGCCAACATGGGCCTGAACGACCTGCGCCTGGTGGCCCCCGAGCGGCTCTGGCCCGAGCCCATGGCCCGCCTGGCCAGCAGCGGCGGCGCGCCGGTCCTGGAGGCCCTAAGGGTCTACGACTCCCTGCCCGCCGCCACCGCCGACTGCGCCCTGGCCGTGGCCACCACCGCCCGGGTGGGCCGCCGCCGGGGACGCCTCACCAGCCCCCGCCAGGCCGCGCCCCAGATCCTGGACTGGACCACCAAGGGCCGGGTGGCCCTGGTCTTCGGACCCGAGGACAAGGGCCTGAACACCGAGGAGGTGGACGCCTGCGGGCTGACGGTCTGCATCCCCACCGCCCAGGCCTACTCCCTCAACCTGGCCCAGGCGGTCCTGGTCCTGGCCTACGAGATCTTCAACGCCAGCCTGGCCCTGAACCGGGGCCCGGACACCCCCGGCCCGGCCGCCAGCCCCCAGCCCGCCAGCCTGGCCGAGCTGGACGGCCTCAAAAACCACCTCAAGCAAGCCCTGGTGGCCATCGGCGCCATTCCCCAAAACAACCCCGACCACTTCTTCCGCCCCTTCAAGGCCACCCTGGAACGCGCCGGCGTCTCCAGCCGCGAAGCCCGCGCCTGGCGCGGCCTGGCCCGCCAGGTCCTCTGGCTACGCGGCCAGTTGAAAGAGTGATTGGGGGACCCCTTTTTGCTGCGCAAAAAGGGTTCCCCCAAACCCCCTCCTAAAAAGGCCACGCGCAAGCGGCCGGGGGGCGCTTGCGCCGGGGTGAGCTGGGGCGGGCCGATGGGTCTTTGCCCGCGCCTGGCGTATAATCACCCTCGGGCACCGAGAGCCAGAAAGGCTAACCTTTGCCTTTTTGAAGGGGGGTCCGGGGGGCACTTTTGGGGCCCCAACAAGTGTCCGCCCGTGCTCTCTCAGTCTTCTCCCCCACCACCCTCCCCGGGGGCGGCATGCGTTTGGGTTTGACGGGCAAGTTGTGGGTCTGGTGTATGGGCCTGGTGGTGGTCTTTGGGGTGACCATTGGCCTGCTGTTGTGGCGGGTGGAGGGTTTGGCGCGGGATTCGGGGGATCTGGTGCGGGTGAATTATGGCAACCTGCGCCAGAGCGAGGCGGTGATCGACGACCTGTTCGCCCTGATGGAGTCCCAGCGCCGTTACGAAATATTGCGCAAGCCCGAGGACCTGGAGGCCGCGCGCCAGACCTGGCGGCTGGTGGGCGGGGCCTTGACCGGCTGGCTGGGCCAGGCGGCCGAGCCGCGGCCGACCTGGGAACACCTGGCCCAGGAGTGGGCGGCCATGGCCGAGCCCGCGCCAGGGGCCCTGATCCCGGAAACCCGCCTGGGCGACTGGATCGACGACCTGGACCAGGTGCAGCGCCAGATGCGGGCCGGCATGGCCCAGGGCCTGGTCTCCCTGGAGGAAGCCAGCCAGGAGGCCCGCCGGCTGGGCCTGATCGGGCTGCTGCTCTCCGGCGGCCTGGCCCTGGGCGGCAGCCTGCTTTTGGCCTTGCACCTGGGGCGTTCGCTGGCCGCCCTGCGGCGGGGGGTGGCCCAGGTGGGCCAGGGCGGGGACTACCGGCCCATCGCCTTGGCCAGCCGGGACGAGCTGGGCGAGCTGGCGCGGGCTTTCGACAGCATGGCCGCTCAACTGCGCGAGGAGGAGCGCCTGCGGGCCGAGTTCATCGCCACCCTGAGCCACGAGATCCGCACGCCGTTGACGAGCATCCGGGAAGCGGTTAACTTGGTCCGCGAGGGGGTGCTGGGGCCGGTGGCCGACCGCCAGGCCGAGTTCCTGGCGGTGGCCGACCGCGAGGGTCAGCGCCTGGCCGGGTTGATGGAGCGGCTGATGCAGGTCTCCAGCCTGGAGGCCCGCGATCTGGTGCTGGACCTCCGGCCGGTGGCGGCGGCGGAGTTGCTGGCCGACGCCCGTGAACGCCTGGCGGCGGCGGCGTGCGCCCGGGGGGTGGAGTTGCGGGTGGAGCCGGCCCCGGATCTGACCGTGGCCGCCGATCCCGACCAGGTGCGCCAGGTGTTGTTGAATCTGGTGGGCAACGCCCTGAAGTTCTCGCCCGGCGGTGGGAGCGTTCGGCTGTCGGTCGCGGCCTGGGAGGGCGGGGCGGTCTTCGGCGTGGCCGACGACGGACCGGGCATCCCGGCCGAGGAGCAGGAGTTCGTGTTCCAGAAGTATTATCGCGGGCGGGCCTTGAAGGACCGGGTGGACGGGGTGGGCCTGGGGCTCAACCTCTCCCAGCGCATCATCGCCGCCCACGGCGGCCGGATGTGGCTGGTCAGCCCGCCCGGCCAGGGCAGCACCTTCTATTTTTCGCTGCCCCTGGCCCGGGGCTGAGAGGCGGCCATGACCCGTGTCCGCAGCCAGTCGCTGATCGCCTTGGCGATCGTTGCGGGCCTGTTGGCCGGCTGCTCCCTGACTCAGCCCCAGCCCCAGGGCGAGGCCGTCCCGCCCAGCCTGGCCGGCGGCCCGCCGCCGGTCGCGGCGGACCAGGACCGGCCCTACCAGGAGGCGGTGAACGCCCTCCTGGC
The DNA here is from genome assembly GCA_020216805.1 of Desulfarculus sp. Classification (GTDB taxonomy): domain Bacteria; phylum Desulfobacterota; class Desulfarculia; order Desulfarculales; family Desulfarculaceae; genus JACRDC01. The sequence continues at coordinate 11,257 of JAIWNN010000095.1, forward strand.
CGGCCGCGCCGCCGAGGCCCAGGCTCGGTTCGCGCGGCTGGCGACGGTGGCCGACAATCCCGGCCTGGC